>JAFGIF010000262.1 GCA_016929755.1 Deltaproteobacteria bacterium
ACTCGGCTGAATTCTTCAAATCTTTAAATATAACTAGGGA
The DNA here is from genome assembly GCA_016929755.1 of Deltaproteobacteria bacterium. Lineage (GTDB taxonomy): Bacteria > Desulfobacterota > Desulfomonilia > UBA1062 > UBA1062 > JAFGIF01. The sequence goes on from JAFGIF010000262.1 coordinate 41, forward strand.
TTCAAATCTAGAAAGTAAATAGAGACCAAATCAATCAAAGATATAGGTTTAAGTTTTTAAGGCCATGATGAATATCTACAGCCCGTGCATTTTATGGCTTAATTGCCCTATGCTCCCGGTAAAGACAGAACACATAAATCCCCTAATTATCTATTTTTTAATAAAACATTCGTAATTCAAGTGCCGGCCTGATTGAAAAACACGCTTGCATTATGAATGACTATTCAGTATTATGTTTTAACATATGGCTTGGCATATTGAAAGGCAGTAGATGAGCGACAAAGAGAAGAAAAACATGTATCTGACCGTGGCCGATTTGAGCACCATGGGATTCGCCATGGTGATATCCATTATACTCGGCCTCGTAGCAGGACTGTATCTGGATAACCGTTTCGGCACCGAGCCTATATTCACGCTCATCCTTATATTTGGTGGTATACTTGCTGGATTTCGAATCATGTACAAGACGTATATGAGATTTTTCAGTGAGGACAATTCGGATGAATCAGATAGTTAAGGACCCCATACAAAAACGAATAGAGTATATTTCTCTGGCCTTGTGGGCAGGTCTCTGTATCATAAGTTTTCTGACCATGGGCTCTTCATTCGCTCAAGGGGTTTTCTTTGGCGGGGCCATCTGCCTTCTCAATATCCAGTGGATATACAGACATGCAAAAACAGCGGTTATGCTTGAGCCCAAGCGGAGCACGTTTTACATGACCAGCAGATACATAATACGGCTTTCTGTCATCGGATTCATCATTTTTGCCCTGATTGCATGGGTCAAAGTAAATATTTTTGCTCTCCTTATCGGATTGTCGGTCGTTGTTCTGGGCATAACCAGCTATGCATGTTTTTCCTATATATTTGCAGGAGGAGATTGATATGGAACACCCTATGCTTTGGTTAGATTTTATCACCATACCTTTATATGATTTAATACATAATACCTTTCATCTCACTGATAACAACCATCTGAAACATGTAACCTATATGTGGCTCTACATGCTTATTCTGATACTCGTCTCCATAATAGTAACAAAAAGCCTGAAACTCATACCGGGCAAATTGCAGAATTTCCTTGAAGTCGTAATCGGTGGGCTCAGGTCCCTGCTTGTTGATACCATGGGTGAAAACGGCATGCGATTCTTCCCCCTGATGGCCACCCTGGCCGTATTCATTCTTGTGGCCAATCTTGGGGGCGTAATCCCCGGATTCTATTCTCCTACGGCAAACCTGAACACCAACGCATCGATGGCCATCACCGTATTTCTGCTCACGCATATTGTCGGGGTAAAGGTGCATGGTACAAAATACCTGAAGCAATTTGTAGGACCGGTATGGTGGATGGCGCCTCTGATGATCCCGGTTGAGATTATCGGCCATCTGGCCCGCCCCCTATCGCTGACCGTACGGCTGTTCGGAAACATATTCGGTGAAGATCTTGTATTACTTGTTCTGCTTTTCCTGGCACCTTTTTTGATGCCTTTACCAATGCTTGTTTTGATGATATTTACTTCCGTACTTCAGGCGTTCGTGTTCACGCTGCTGGCAATGATGTACATCAGCGGGGCAATGGAAGAAGCGCACTAAACGTTCTGATTGGTACATAAAATTTCAATATAAATGGAGGATTGTATGAAGAAGGTATTACTGTTAGGCGTGTTTTCGGCTGTCTTTTTGCTGCTGGGAGTTCAGGTGCTTTTTGCCGCTACGGGTACTGTTGGGCCTGAAGCCATTGGACTTTTCAAATGGATCGCCATTGCAACCGGTATCGGCATGGGTGTTGCGGCTATCGGAACAGGTATTGGACAGGGGCTTGGCGTTCAGGGTGCCTGTGAAGGTGTCGCCCGTAATCCCGAGGCCTCCGGTAAAATTCTGACAGCCCTGATCCTTGGTCTGGCAATGATAGAGTCGCTGGCTATTTACGCACTGGTAATTGAACTGATCCTGCTGTATGCAAACCCGTTCATGAAATACGTAGTCGGGTAAAAAGGGATTTAATGAAATTGAGAATCAGGGCCGTGTATGACAATGATTTTGAAATTCCAGTCGTCCTTGAAACGGCTTTGATCAGTACTATACACACAAAGAAAATTAGAAATTCACTTATGATCTTATGGAAAAAATCTGTTTGAGCAAAAGGCTGGCATGACACGACAGATAATTTATCATCAGTTCTAAGCGATTAGAATTCCATTAACTGTTCTCATCGAGGGGGTATCGGACATTCAAGTCCGGTACCCCCTTTTGTATATTTACTCAGCAATCATTTCAACTCATTGCGCCTGCACGTTTTCCCCAAGGTTTGAGTGTTGAGAGAAAAGCCATGGCTATTACCAGGCAAGCCTGGAGAGTACCAAATATCGTGTGCATCTGCCGGTAAAACAGATACTGGTCGTTCTGCAGAGCCAGAAGGCCCTGTTCCCTGGTAATTGTTGTCATGGTATTTACCCAAGGGCCCAGCCAGATTGTTCCGGAGAGGATCAGGGCGATAGTCACAAAAAATTTTACAGCAAGCCAATAATAGCGAAAGAAACCCCATGGAGTCATCCATGAGAGCAGTGCTCCGCTTATAAAACAACCCAGTGCCGCTGCAATGATCACCGCGTCATCGATGAGTTTCATCGTAGCATGAAACGCATATAATTCTCCTGAGACAGTAGAATCCGGTCGAAGGAAAACAATAGCCAGCATGCTCAGGACAGCTCCGATCCAGGCACTTGAAAAGAATATGTGCAGTCCTTTGAGCCACTTTAGTGTCTTTGGTCTGACTTTCTTCATAAAACATCCTCCCTGGGTTCGATACACCGGTTGGAATTCGCCGGTACTATATGCTACAGAGTCTGTCACAGAAAAGCATACCTTATTTTGATGAGCAATCAATTTCCGGGGATATATCCTCGGAAATTGATAAATCAAACCCCATACAGTTGCCACCGGCAGGGAGTTCCCACTCGGATCTACAAGAAGTTCATAGGTCATAAAAAAAACAGGGTCGATATACTCACAATTCCTTCCCGTAGGTGCAAAAGAAGATATCCCGGAAAAATTTCAGAGCTGATTGCGCTGTGCCGGATTGAAAAAAATATTCCCGGGTCAGTCCGGATAGAAGCGCTTGGTCAACCATAATTGTCGGATTATCCCGGCAGGGATACCACGGGATCCGGACTTCCAGCGCAGTGGCTGACGTTACAATCCCGAAATAAAAACCCAGAGAACAAAAACAAACCTTCCCTAGTCTCAGGCTTATCATTTTCCAATGTGACTGATTTTACTTCATTTAAATTCCATCTCGATTTATTGTTTATCGCACGAACAACAATACTCTCGCTCTTTGGCAGCGAGAATCAATCTGAATACTTGCTTGTGCACACAATATCCGTATATATTTTCAATAACAAATCTGAAATACCATGAGGATTATATGAACGAAACGGATACGTTAACTAATCTCGATCAGGAACAACTACTAGAATTCGCACTGGATGGCTTCCGCCGAATTCTGATGCACTACGGATTCTGGTTCAATGAGGTGTCGCATCAACTGGGCTTTGAAACCGCCAGCGCTATCGAGCAAACCGTTGGCTCCAAGGCGCTGGCCATAAACATGAAACGCCTGGCTAAGCTGCTCGGTTTCGAAGTGGATGACAAAGGCATTCCAACTGCTTTGCGTCAGCTGCCAAGAAACGATCTGATTACGCTTATAAATTCATTGGGGCTGAACTGGCTTGCAAATGATGGAGTATGGTTCCAGGCAGTGGAGACCAGCCAGGAAATGTTTACGGCCAAACGCTGTAATGACAGCTGTTGGACCCGCTTTTCTCCCTATGAAGCCTACCGGATCAAACAACTGCTTGATTTGCCACAATCGCCTGGAATAAAAGGACTCGCTCAAGCGCTTTCATTCAGGATGTATGCCCGGATAAACCAGCAGACCATCGAGGTGGTCGATGACAGCCATCTTATTTTCCGGATGGTGGACTGCCGGGTCCAGTCTGCCCGCAAGAAAAAAGGCCTGCAAGACTATCCCTGCAAATCAGCCGGGCTGGTGGAATACTCAACCTTTGCCCGCAGCATTGATTCCAGAATCACGACCGAGTGCATTGCCTGTCCGCCGGATGAGCATCCGGAGCAATGGTTTTGCGCCTGGAATTTTCAAATGCCGGAATAGAAATAATCATGTAATTGTGAAAACCTGCATTGCGCTTTAAAGATAAACTAAGCAATCTGTACAGATTGAGACTCAACATAATTCATATCAAAAAGCGGGGAACCCTTGCTTCGTTAACTCACAGGCATCCGAATACCGGCCATGCTCCCTTACGGCAGGGCACGGTACAACGCCGGAGGCCCCGGATCAGCAAGCTCGGCCCGGCCTTCATTGATAAGCATTTCCAGATGAACGTAGATTTCCGATACCGCCAGGAAGGCATCTCCTTCGGGAACGTTTTCAAAAACATCGCCAATAAGATGGAACAGCGGACGCGACTTATTGTTCAACGCCTGCCATACCAGCTCCATACGCTGTCGGTGATGTACTGAATATGTCCGTATAACATCTGCAACATCTTCGATATACTCGCCATGGCCTGGGAAAACATATTGGATATCAAAAGATTGAAGTTTATCAAGAGATTTTTTAAATGCGCGCAGACTCTGATAATCGGGATCACGCAGATCTGTGCGTCGCATCTCAATCAGAGGATTCGGGGTGATATGTTTGATCACATGATCTCCGCTGAATAAGACGCGGCTACGAGACTCATACAGGCTTACAGACCCGGGAGTGTGACCAGGGGTATGAATTACAGTGAGATGATAGGCATTTCCGAAAAACTCATCGCCATCTTCCATCAGGCATGGGTTATTGATAGGATCACACAAATCCTTGAAAAAGGAAAAGCGCTCGCGTATCCCTTCAATTTCGGCAAGCGGCATACCGGCCAGAGCCATTACCTCATATGCCTCATGATCCCACAGATCCTGACTTGTATTCGCGCTGGATATTTTCCATGCATCTTCAGGATGAATGTAACAGGCCACATCTCTCCCTGCGGCTTCTCTGATGGAATATGTCATGCCGAAATGATCGATATGTCCGTGGGTCAAAATAATACGCTCGACATCCCCAAGACGGTATCCTGCCTGTCTCAGTTCATAATTTAGCTGTTCGAGCAGACCCGGATATTTGGGGCCGGTATCAATCAGGGTAAAAGGACCCCGGCCAACAGCATAGATGTTGGCGGTCTTAAGATCCTCAAATCCAGGCAGTTCAATTGGGATGGCATGGATATTCTCAAGTTCAGGAAAAGGTCGAATCATCGTCAGTCCTCAGGTTACAAAAAGATTGTTTGTCGCAAAAGCAGGATCACTGGTCAGATTGACGCCCAGTTTACGCAGGCCCGCATTATCTCCCGGTGAGGGTATATGGGTAATATGAACCTCGCAGCCCTGGAGTTCATTGAGCTTGTCGATTGCCAGTTTTGCAGCCGGATTGGTTGTTGCGGAAATACTCAGGGCAACCAGGGCCTCTTCCAGATCGAGACTGATGGTCTTTTCATGTAAAATCTCGGTCTTGAGCCGGGACAGGGCTTCGGTAATGTTCTCAGGTAACAGTTTTATTTTATCGGGCACCCCGGCCAGGTGTTTTATGGCATGGATGATCAGACTTGATGCTGCATGCATCATAGGTGAATTACTGCCAGTGATTATCTTCCCGTCTTTGAGTGAAATGGCTGCGCCGCAATAAATCCCGTCATTACCCCGTCCCTCGGTCTGCCTGGCCTGTTCGGCGGCCTTCCTGGCAGGATCGACAACACTACGGTATTCCGGCTCCAGATTGAAATCCCGCAAAAAAAGCTCTACCCGCTGCACGGTTTCTTTGCCCGTTGCGCCCATCACGTACTCGCACTGGTAGCGGAAATAGCGTCGGAGGACCTCGTGTTTGGCTGCATTCTGGACCAGGGCGTCATCCGTAATGGCAAAACCGGCCCGGTTCACCCCCATATCCGTAGGCGAACGGTAAAACGATTCACCCCCGGTTATCTTCTCCAGGATGCGCTTCAGAACCGGAAAGGCCTCGACATCGCGGTTGTAATTGACCGAGGGCGCACCATAGGCATCCAGATGAAAGGGATCGATCAGATTGAAATCTCCGATATCGGCTGTGGCTGCTTCATAGGCGATGTTTACCGGATGCTTGAGCGGCAGATTCCAGATGGGAAAGGTTTCAAATTTGGCATACCCCGACTTTATTCCCCGTCTATAGTCATGGTATAATTGAGACAGGCTGGTAGCCAGCTTGCCACTGCCCGGCCCCGGCCCGGTAACAATAACCAGGGATTTGTCCGATTCAATGTATTCATTGGCCCCATAACCCTCATCGCTGACGATAAGGTCTACATCCGTAGGATATCCCTTCGTATACCGGTGGGTATATACATTGATACCCCTGCGCTCGAGCTTATTCTTGAAAAGTACAGCGGACGGTTGTTCTTCAAAGCGGGTGATAACCACACCAACAACATTGATATCCCAACTTTTGAGATCATCAATCAACTTCAGCGCATCTGCATCATAGGTAATCCCGAAATCAGCCCTGATTTTTTTGCGTTCGATATCACCGGCATAGATACACAGCAGGATATCTGCTTGACCCTTCAATTTCTGCAGCAGACGCATTTTTACGTTTGGGTCATACCCCGGGAGCACTCGTGCAGCATGATAATCATAGAGAAGCTTTCCGCCGAATTCGAGATACAATTTATTTCCGAAACGTTCTACCCTCTCAAGAATCGATTCCGTCTGCTCCTGAATGTAGCGTGTATTATCAAATCCCAGTTGTTTTCCCATGTTCACTCTCACTCCAATCAATCAAATCAATTTCCCGACTGCTGTTTTTAAATAAATACGTCCCATTAACAAACTTCAAATAACAAGAGATAGTAATTATCTGGATTGACAGCATCAGGCAAGAAGATTTTCCTCTCTCTGGGTAGGTTACTCCCATGACCAGGAATTATTTTAATATCGAGCAGTTGCTGCGTAGCAATCTAGGTTATTAATTTTGGGAAAATACATAGTTTACCTGATTTATTTTTATGCAGAACTAGCCCTAAAATCAAAGCAGTAAAATTTAGAATATAAAGAGGTATAACCATGGGGCTGGCGGCAAGAAGCATCGAGATTGCATTAGTAAACAACAAAAGACAGTTTATCAAACCTAGAAGAAGTGAGCGGAAATACAGGGCAATTATTGAAGCCGCCAAAAAAGTTTTTTCCCAAAAAGGCTTTTACAACGCACGGGTCTCGGATATTTCTGATCAGGCCCAGATAGCCAGCGGAACAATCTATCTGTACTTTAAAAACAAAGATGACATTCTGGCCACGCTTTTTGATGAAACATTCCGCCGCATCGGTGTCGAAATCGAAAGCTCCTTGAATAAATGTTCGGATTCCAGGGAAAAATTATCCAATTTCTTCAGCATATATCTGAATGTAGTGGGTTCCGACAAATATCTTGCAGAACTGATACATGTTGAAATGAATCAGGCAACCAAGTTTATGCCCGAATACCGCGAACTATATTTTCAGTGTGTAATGGACATTCTCCTTGATATCATTGACCAGGGCATAGCTGATGGTGTTTTCAGGGAAGACCTTGACTCCAAGGCTGTAGCCGGCATGATCTTCGGTGTGCTTGACCAGATGTGCATGCTCAAATCGAAAAACGGCAGGGGGCAGAATACAAAAGGCCTTGCATCCTTGATCGAATCCATATTCCTGCAGGGGATCGAGGAATCTAAAGGATATGCCGGGGCGAAACAGTTTACCGCATCCCTTTTATAATTACCCTGCAGGGTAAGGCACACTTACTTCAGAGCGACCTCTACAACCTGTCAAAACAGGAAACATACGCTCTCATGGTTCTGTCTTCCGCGTATAATTAATCGATTACATGGATTTCCACGAAACCGATAAAATTCTTTCCAGAGAGTTTTAAAAGGCTTCTCCTATTTCAAGCATTACCTTGATAGTCTTGCCTGTATTGATGCTTTCCTTGTAGAGCTGTGGCAGTTCATCCAAGGTAGCATAGTCTGAAATCAACTCTCTGCCATCCAGTTTACCCTGGGCCATCCATTCCAGACACTGTCTGTTTTCTTCATGCGTGTTGGAATACGATCCGACAAGCCAGATTTCCTTGAAATTGAGAACCATAGGTGCCATCTCAATATTTTTCATAATTACGCTGACAATGCAGACCGTACCCCCGTTTATGGCACAGTACATGGCCTGTGACACTGATTCCGGAATCCCGGAGCATTCAAAAACACTTTCAAATCCATACCCACCGGTTTCATCCATGGCCCGCAGTACCATATTCTCATTGAAGGGATCAATCAGGATATCCGCTCCATAGTTTTTTGCGATTTCACGTTTGTTTTGCACCGGTTCTGACAGGGCAATGGGGTTGAAGCCCAGAATTTTCAACAATCTGACCATGGCCAGACCGATTGGACCGCCGCCGATGACCAGCGCCGAACCTCCCTGGGCGCGTGAAACCCGTATACCGTGCAGCGAAGCCGCAAAGGCTTCTGCTAATGAGGCATTTAAAGAATCCACTCCTTCAGGGACAGGAATCAGCATTTCAGGATACACCTTCAGATATTCGGCAAATCCGCCGGGCAGATCACCGATCCCGATGGAACGCCGATTGTTCTGACAAAAATACGGTTTTCCTGCTTTGCAGTCCCTGCATTGACCGCAGTACGTGGGACGGATCATCACATTGGTACCGAGAACCTGATCCTTTAGCGCAGATCCAATATCCGCTACAACACCGCTTACCTCGTGTCCGACTATGTAGCCATCTGCAAGGCTTCCGCTTTCAATCATGGAATGGTCGGACCCGCAAAAACCGGTGTTGCTTACCTTTATCAAGACCTGATCAGAATCGAGTTGCGGCATATCGATATCTACAAATTTCAATTTTTCTTTTGAATCATAAACAACTGCTTTCATTATCCTATTCCTTTCCATCCATCTGAGCTCCGGTTTCCATTACCGGACCGCTTCATTCATGTCCCATCATGGTGTCGTCAGCCAGCATACCGCTTTCGATCTCGTATTGATTTAACCCGCAGAAACCTGTATCGGCAACCTTGATCATATTCCGACCTCAATCGAGCAGACGCATGGGGACATCTTGGAACTCAAACTTGTTCATCCCGCCGTATACAACTGCCTTAATTTTTATTTTCGCATGCCTAATCTTTTGTAATCAAATAATAACTATAAAGAGTATACTCTTCAAGCAGCATGTGTTCACATTTATTGCCGGTATATTCAGAATGTCCCTGAACACAGGAAATCACCTGTAACTGTTAGTCAGTGAGCCAAGGCTGATCTCTTCATCTTCATATTCAGCCGTCTTAACATTCCCGATATCATCAAGACCTGATCAGGCGTTGGTCGTTATAATATCGATCTCTTCAGCAGGACAAACCTGAACAAAGATACATGGATACAGGGTAAAAAAATATCCGCATGTCTTGCCAAAAAACACATCCTGCAAGACATAAGCGTGCCTGTTCGATGCTTATCTATACAGGTCTTAAGCCTACAGACCGATCATCTCAAGTACTTTTTTCCTGCGCTGCTCATCGATAAACACGAATGCAAGTGAACCCACAACCAGTAAAACCAATACAATGGGCTTAACAATCAGCTTGATCGGAGTAAGAATTACCAGCTTCAACAAGGTCAGTGGCAACAAAAAAATCTTCTTGATTACATTTATCAGGAGAGAAAATGGGAAAATGATCAATTTTTTAAACAGTACAAGCGGAACAATCATAACAGCCTTTGCCAGTTTCAACGGCAACAACAGTATTTTCTTGATCAAAATCAGCGGTAATAAAACCGCAATCTTTAGTATTCTGAATGGTGCCAAGACCAAGTACGATATTCCTTTCCATAATGCTCTCATGCAATCCCTCCTGTTTGAAATTCTATATTTTTCTATTCATTTTCTCTTTTTTTAAAATCATCAAATTGTATTTGATCAACATATAAAAATACTCGCTCATTATAATCTATAACTCCAGCATATACAAACTATAGGCCTATCATTGCAAAGACCTTTTTTCTGCGCTGTGCGTCGATCAACATAAAAACCAGTGTTCCGCCAAGGACCATCCCTAAAAATAGAGGCTTTGTGAAAATTTTAATAATGCTCTTGATCAGCAGTCGTATTGCTGCAATCAACCCGAAGATCAAAGCATTATTGAACATAAACGCAAACACCTTGAACGGTGCAATAAAAAGCATCCGCAAGAGTTTGATCGGGAAAAGTGATACTGATGAAACAAAACCCAGAATGAATTTCATGCAATACCTCCCAGGATAATTTTATAATTATTTTAATATGGAACCTCTCTGACATCAAGGCTTTTTCTTTGCAGAAAACAGGTCCTCAACGGCTTGTAGAGCATCCATGGAAACAACAGCGGCACGATGATTCTCTTCTTGAATTCTGAGGTAGATCTCTTCTCTGTGAACTTCAATGTTGCGGGGCGCCCGGATACCAAGCTTTACCTGGGAACCCTTAATATCAACAACATACACCTGAACATCATCACCAATTGCAATAACTTCACCGACCTTCCTAGTCAATATCAGCATCAAGCCCTCCTATGGCACTGCTTTATGTACTATTTTTACACTATTGTTTCATAGAAAGCAATGTCTGCATCATCTCGTCGATGGTTGCAATCAGTTTGGCTGCTGTCTGATATAAATGCTGAAATTTCAACAGGTCCGCCATTTCCTCATCCAGATTGACCCCTGAAACGGATTCCTTCTTCTGTATATACTGGCTCAGCAAGGCCTCGTTGAATTGTTCGTTTACCTGGGCTCTTTTCACATCCGTGCCAACCTCGGCCACAAAGGAATTATAATAGCCATCCAGCGTAGTGGACGAACCATTAATTTCTATGATGCGATCCTGCAATTCGTAAATCGCGAGAGCGACCCGGTTATCTCCCGGTGCAATTCTGCCCCCACTGTCCGGATATCCGGCTGCAATCAGATCAGGATCAGCCTCAAGGGCCGCATTGATATCGATGGTCCCGGCATAATCTTCGGCCCGGTCACCCCAGGTGAAGAACGTTTTGAGACCAAGAATTGCAGGCGCATTGTTTGACTCGCTTGTTTCACTTGGAGAGAGCACGAATGTATAACCAGTATCCGCCGACAGACTTAACAAATTGGTTGACGCATCGATGCCGGCGTTCATATTGCAGAATCCGTCTATCTGTGCGATCAGGTCGTTGACAGTGGAACCTGCGCTTAAGGTAACCGTAATCGATCCGGCAGCTGTCCCTGATGAATCGTAAATCGCCACATCAAAGCTGCCGTCCGCTACAAATCTGTCACCAAAGGCATAGTAATAATTACCATCAATGTCCTGTCCGTCAATCGCCAGGGCAGGATCCGCAATTTCAACGGACCCTGTCATGGAACTGACCGACTTGAGACCGGCACCTTCGGCATGCAGGCTGTTGACCTGCCAGATAAGCTCCTCGGTAAAAGTATTGATTGTATCCAGGTACGAATCGATTTCATTGTCCCTGACGTCAATCCAGCCCGAGAGCTTGCCGCTATCAAGTTTATGGGTAATATCGATTTGTTGGCCTGAAGTACCGTTCCAGGCTACATTCAGATGTCCATTGAGTGTATCCCGCTGACAAGTCAGGGCGTAGCTTTCATTCCCCATTACAAGAGGGGTTCCGCCGAGAATGTATACCATTATCTGGCCTGTCTGCTCTTCCTCATAATAGGAAATATCCATATATCCCGAAAGTTCTTCCAGAAGCAGATCACGCTGGTCCCTGAGATCATTGGCGTTGACACTGCCATTAATCTCACTTGAAGATATCCTCGCATTCATATCGGCAATCTGCGCAGTTATTGAATTAATTTCAGATACTGCCCCCTGAATATTGTTATCCAGATTCGTCTGATAAACTCTGAGATTGGAATCGATATCACGAATCACCTGAATCAGGTTATCACTCTGACCCAGCAGGGCATTTCTTTCGGCCACTCCCTCCGGATTATTCGAAAGATCACTCCATGCATTCCAAAATTCACCCATGATCTGATTGATTCCGTAGCCTTCGCTATCATTGAATATTGTTTCAATCGATTCCATCGCATCCTGATACGCTCTCCAGTAATAGTAATCCGAGCTTTTCGAACACACCTGTTCATTGACAAACTGATCATAAGCTCTCATCACCTGGGTTGCCCTGACTCCGGTCCCGATCTGGCCGGGGCTTATGGTGATCGGGTAACCTGTCTCCAGTACAAGTGATTGTTTCGAATATCCTTGAGTATTTGCATTTGCTATATTATGCGAAGTTATCTCAATAGCCATCTGGGAGGCATACAATGACCATCTTGCAATATCGAGCGTGGCATTAATACTCGGCATGTTATACTCCTAGATTGAATGTATGTGAACGTTTTTTGGCCTTGTTTCCGGCGCGGTCGTAGGCCAGTTCCGGGCCGGCAAAAAAAATATCAAGCTGGCGTTCGATCTCGACCAATCTTTTTGATACAAGCCCTTGCGAAAGTTCATTCAAGCCCCGGGCTTTTTTCCACAATCCGACCAGATCCTGTTGAAGCTTTCTAATCCTGGATGCCAGCTCGGAATCGGGTTGCTCATCCCCACCCTGCATATTTCCGCGGTTCTTTGCAATAGATTCAAGTATCTTCTGTTTTTCGGGCATTGATTCTTCCAGTGCTGCAACATCACCGCTGACCGTATGATTCAATTCTCCTTCAAGATGATGGATAAGGGCCTGCACCAATCGTTTTTCCCTCTCCAAGCCATCAGCCATTTCAACGTATGTCATGCCGCTCTCCCATCCGGGCAAATTGTCCCGTGTATCAACCTAAAATATCCGGCCTATTCTTAAGTTCAAATTCTTATATTCCTTATCGGAGAGAAACCCGGGGGCTTAATCATGATTCCCCCTCTTCTCCCTGGGTCTTTACAATCTGATTCTTGAGCATCTCGGCAATACCCAAACCATCGTCATCTGCAACGTTCTCAGCGACTGCCATAAAGAGCATGTCTTTGTAAAAATCGCCGGAAAGACCTTCTCCCATAAATCCCTCTCCGATAGACTCTCCCATGACTTTCAGGAGTTGATAGGCAAAAATTGTTTCAAACTGCTTACATGCCTCTTGCAGCCCGACCTGGGAATTTGAAGCATTCAGATGGGAGAGAAGCGATACGCTCTTGATCATATTACCTCCAGGTCCGCATGCAATGCATCGGCGCGTTTTATACACTGCAGGATGACTACCAGGTCTCGAGGGGTAACACCGATAGCATTAAGAGCGGATACCAGTTCGCCGATCGTGGCACCACTGGGAAGAACCACCAGGCTTCTGCCTCCTTCTTCCACGCTAACGCCGGTTTGTGGTGTCACGGTTGTGACACCCTGAGAGAACGGAGTCGGCTGCGAAACCTGCGGTTCTTCATTGATCCTGATGCTCAAGTTCCCATGCGCAATGGCTACCGTTGAAATCTTGACATTGTCTCCCATTACCACCGTCCCGGTCCGCTCGTTGACAACGACTTTGGCTCGAGAATCGGGTATTATATCCACCCTCTCAACCAGAGACACAAAATCCACGAGCTTTTCTGAATACTGTTCCGGGACAGCCACCTTTATGGTGGAAAGATCCTGGGGCTTGGCAATTTCAAGGCCGAAGCGTTCATTGATTGAATGGGCAAGCCGATGAGCTGTGGTAAAATCAGGATTGTCCATAATTAGCGTCAGCTCTGATTCCAGGCTGACTTCAATGGATCGCTCCACCAAGGCTCCATCGGGGATCCTGCCGACAGTTGGAAAATTCTTAGTCACACCCGTGCCGCTGGCTCCGCCGATCGCGAATCCACCCACCGATACCGGCCCCTGGCCCAGGGCATAGACCTTTCCATCCGGACCGTATAGCGGAGTCGAAATCAAAGTCCCTCCGGCAAGTGACGTTGCATCTCCAATCGAAGAAACCGTACAGTCAAGGTGATGGCCGCTTTTACAGAAAGGGGGCAGACTTGAAGTCACCATGACCGCTGCAACATTTTTTAACTTCAATGCATTGACATCCACCTGTATACCCATGGTACGCAGCATATTAGCCAACGAAAGAATGGTGAATTGAGAACCGACCTTATCCCCGGTTCCATTCAGGCCAACTATCAGACCATAGCCGGTAAGCCTGTTCTGACGGACTCCCTGTATTTCAACCAGATCTTTGATACGCACGGCAAATGCCGGCTGTACAAGGCCTATCAGTAATATCAGTATAACAATTAATTTTCTCATCACTCACCTCAGAACGGCCAGATTTTATCAATCGTCCGTGATACAAAGCCCCTGCGCTGCTGATCGCCAATAATGCCTGAACCATAGTAGTCGAGACGCATATCTGCAATGTAAGTGGATAAAATGGTGTTGTAGGGACTGATATCTTCAGGCCGGATAATGCCTGAGATGATTATGTACTGTACCTCGGAATTGAGACGGATCTGCTTTTTGCCCTGGATAAGCAAATTATCAGAGGGCAGTACCCGCAAAACCCTGGCGGAGACTGTAGCACTGATATCACCCTTGCGAGTAGTCTTGCCGTTACCTTTGAACTCGGTCGAGGTTTCCGCCTGAATACTCGGGGAAAGTTTATAACCCAGAACAGACGCCTGATCCAGCGGCAAGCCCAGAAAATCGCTGACTCCACTGTCATACTTATTGCTCTTATCAGCCGTAGTCTTGGCTTCTTTCTCGGCCGATGAACTCTCTACTATCTGAACAATAACAATATCGCCCACCCGTTTTGCCCGCGGATCAGCATACATGTCCACAAATTTGGCGTTCGGTGTCCAAAGAGAGCCAGGAGAATGTACAATCTCAAGGGGTTCTTCAATGGGGGTTGCCAGCTCATCGACTTCAACATCGGGCAGCGTCCTGTGGGCGCAAGATGTTAATAACACGAGAGAAATTACAACCAAAAAATACACACACTTCTTCATGTAATCCTCCTAGAACATTACCTGCACCCGAGATGGAGCAATAACAGTGCCAAATATTTGCCTGCCGGAACGCATGTTTCTCACCGGTATCTTCTGGGCGATGTTCCCGTCCTTCAACGCTATGCCCCTGTCCTTGATAATCAAGCGGGAATTACTGGCCTCAATTATAACCTCTTCGCCCCGTGTGATCACCGGTGGCAGTTCGATATTAGACTTCAAAACCGGTCGGCCGGCACGGATTGTGGTCGTGGCACGCATACCGACACATTCATCCAAATTCATCGTGGTTTGGGTATAAGTCGTAATATCTAAGCGCTCCATTTTTACTGTTGCTGAAGTAATCAGGTCTCCTCTGTGAATAGGGGATTGAACAACGGGAACCTTGGTTACAACCCGCACCCTGCCGCTGATAACAAAATTTTGGGCCGAAGGCCCCGTTCCAAAGGTCAAACTTAATCTGACGAGTCCGACAAAATCTTCCCGAGGGGAAAATTTTGCCTGTATCTGGTTTTTGTTACGTTCAAAAACCGTTATATTTTGCAACATCTGAATATCTTCAATAATGATATCGGCTCTGCCACGCCAGGGACTGTTTTCAAGCACTGCATTTTTGTATAATGATTCAAGCTCATCTCGTTCGAACTTGATCACACGCTGGCTTACGGTAACCTCCTGGGCCCCGCTGAAAAATACCGAATCCCCTGATTTTTCCCTGATTTTCCCGGCAATATAATCCGCTGAAAGCGGAATATCAATTGTGCTGGGCGGCATTTTAAGGATGCTGATTTGGGCTAGCTCGTCCGCATGCGGACCATGTATTTCAGCCACATCACACAAATATACCACCTCATGCGAGACCATGGCTGTCTTTTTGAGCGAAACATTATTTGCAACCATCCCGAATGCAGGAAATGCAAGACTTGCAATCAGTGCGGATATCAAAACCAGAGCGCGGTTCATGCACACCTACCTGATAAGATTGTTAGCTACCTGAAGCATGCTGTCTGCGGTTTTAATAGTCTTTGAGTTCATTTCGTAGGCTCGCTGCCCTGCAATCATGTTGATCATTTCTTCAACGGCATCGACATTTGACATCTCCAGATATCCCTGTGCAATCGTGCCGAATATTTCCGATCCGGCATCCCCTCCCAGAGCATCACCGGAAGCCTGTGTTTCAATATAGGCATTGCGCCCGATGGATTTCAATCCTGCGGGATTTGTAAAGGTATACAACGCTATCTGGCCGGTTGCCAATGGCTCTCCACCCACATCCAGACAGGTTATTTCTCCATTCTTTTCTATATTGATTGTAGCAGTGTCGGAGGGCACCACGAAATCCGGCTGGAGCCTGTCTCCTCTGGCATTGACGATATAGCCGTCACTATCTACATTGAAGGCTCCGTCACGGCTATATACCTCTCGGTCATCGGAAATCAACTTGAAAAAGCCTTCGCCTTCAATTGCCAGATCGAGATCGTTCTTGGTTTCCATGTAGTCACCCTGGGTAAACATCTTCTGAACGGCTACCGGCCGGGTTCCCATTCCGATCTGGATACCCACCGGTACATTACCGCCTGCCGAAGTTAAGCTGCCGGATTCCTTGTAGGTGGCGTAAAAGAGATCTTCAAATTCCGCCCTACTCTTTTTAAAACTGACCGTGCTGGTATTGGCAAGATTGTTGGCCATGACATCAATCATCATCTGTTGTGCGCTCATACCGGAAGCGGCTGTCCACATTGAACGTATCATTTAATTACCTCCATTTTCTTCTCTTTTTATTACTCAGTCTCACCGATGCTACTTATTGACTGGGAATATGTCGTATCAAAAGATCTGATAACTTTTTGAAATGCTTCGTATGCCCTCTGGGTATTGATAAGACCCACCATTTCCTTGATTGGCTCCACGTTTGACATCTCCAGGCTGCCCTGTTCTATGATGGGAGACTCGATCCGCTCCGGCACTACCCCTTCCCGTGCCGTAAAAAGGCCGTCTGCTGCTCTCACGAGATCTGCCCCGGATACATTGACAATATTGAGCACATCAACGGTTGCCCCATTCAGACTTACGGTTCCGCTTGGATCTACCTTAACCCGGCCCGCACCCAAGGTGATTTCCCCTGACTGGCCCTGCACCGAATGTCCCTGGGCATTAACCAGCACACCTTCCGGCGAAATCATGAAAGACCCTGAGCGGGTAAAGCGATCTCCATCCTGGGTTTGCACGACAAAGAACCCATCGCCGACCATGGCCAGATCAAGCTCTCTGCCGGTCTTCTTGTAGGATCCCTGACTGAGATCGATGTAGTATTGACGGGCAATTACATCAACAGGTGTTCTGCGATACTGCCCGGGAGAAAGCTGGGCCGTATCCAGATCTTTCGCAAACTGTTCAAACACTATGGCGTCTTTTTTGAATCCTGTTGTGCTCGTATTGGCGATATTATTTGAAATTACTGCCAGCTGATCTTCCATAGCCCTGGCACCAGCCGCAGCAGTATAGATACCCTGATCCATGTTTGCTCCTCCTGCGGCTAATTGAGCAATATGGGTGCCATACAGGGAAAATCCTGATAAAACCGGGAAAGACATTTAAAAAGCAGCGGCAAAAAATTCCTGCCTGCTTGCCTGCATTTCCTGAAATTTCTACCTTGATGGCATGCTTTTCATTTTAAAGGCTAGGGAAAACAGGGATGGACAAAGGGTAACATTCTCTAGTGATACACTTTCGGGCACCCTTAAATTAATCGGCGCAAAGTTCCAGATGCCGCGTATTTTTGCATCAATGAGTTGATTTGCCACTTGCTGGGCTACATCAGCCGGAGTAGTGATAATTCCGATATTAATTTTCTCGCGTTTGACGATTTCAGAGAGCCTACCGACAGAATAGACCACAACATTCTCCACCACTGCATCGATCAAACCGGGCCGCTTGTCAAACAATGCTTTGATAATAAAGTTGTTTTGCCGGAATCCTTTATACCGCACCAGGGCCAGACCAAGGCTGCCAACTCCCACCAGTGCCATATTCGCACCATACGAGATCCCTAACACCTTCTCCAGCACATAGCAGAAATTGTCCGTGCTGTATCCGTAGGAAGAGCTGTTAATCTTTCCCAAATATTTGATGTCCTGGCGTATGGTGGACGGGGTAAGCCCTAATGAACTTGCGATCATGTTTGAGGATACCCATTTGGCTCCCTGATTCTTCATGTTGCTTAAGTATTCATAATACAGTGGCAACCGAATAGTTACCGCAATCGGTATTTTAGACATTCTAATTTCCTCGTAGATGTAAATTATTTAACATATTAACATGTCCATTTTTAAAACTACCCTTGCCATAGCAAACATATTCAATAGCTATCATCCGATCATCATTCTTAATTACCTGTTTATTAGTTTCTTACTTGTTAATTTTATAACATGCCTATCTGTATTCGACAAGAATGTTTCAATACAATTAAAGCTAACAGGAAAATATCCGATATATATTAATGATGTTTCGAAGATATAAGGAGCGTGTAATGGAGGTTAAGAGCATCTTTGTCAACAACATCCTGAAGGCCTATGAAAAACCTGTTGTAAAGAAAATTACAAGCAATGCCGATGAATCGGTAAATGACGACATGTTGATATCACCGCAATCAAGCAAAAGACTTTTTGGAGAAATGATGGAGCATAGTCTGAAAAAGAGTCTGGAAAATAAGTAAAACAATGAAGATATATAATACGACCAATCCTGAAATTATTAAAGCCTACCAGGCAAATAGCGCAGAACAAATTAAAAATTTGCGCGAATCTCAGAAACTACCGTTTTCTGTTCAGGACAAGGTTAATATATCAGACAAGGTTCAATTATTTCGTGAGATCAATAAAGAAATTTCTGAAACCCCCGACATACGCTTCGATAAGGTAGCTGAAGTTCAACAAAAAATACAACAGGGAATTTACACTGCCGACCTGAATGTTATCGCCGAAAAACTGATCCACCCCAACATCAGCACAAAGATCTAATGCATTAAGGCTTGATGCGTTTCAACATATTTCAACCTCGAATTCTTTACAACGGATACATGCATATCCCTGACGGGAATACCGGACGGTTTGAATGCGTGCACACCGGATAGATACGGCCCGTCGTTGTCCAGCGTGAATCCCTGCGCCATCTTTCCATCTGCCTGCAGCATATCCAGCAGAACAAAATAGGCGTCAGCCGCCAGTACCGCGATTGTGTCCAGTTTATCATTTTGTTTCTTATAGCGCTTCACAAAATTGGCTCTCAGTTCGGAAGCAATCTTCTGTTCATGGTAGACTGTGAGCAAATATACCTCTTTAAATGAGCGGTGGGCATGTGTAAGAAATTTGCTCTCCAAATCAGGATTAGTGATAACAAAGGGCGTTTTTATCCCTTGTTTGCGCACCTGTTTTATTACAGTGTAACATGACTCATACGAATACGGCATGTAAATCGCTTCCGGATTGTGAGATATAAGCTTCTGAATAATATTCCCCATATCGCCATCGGTTTTTCGAAAAAATATGATGTCCACGATTTTACCATCCCTGCGGAGGATTTCCGCCGAAAACAGCGTGGCGAGTTTGACACATTTCTCGTCGTCTTCATCAAGAATCACGGCAATGCTCCTGGCCTGCAAGGAATTCATGATAAATCCGGCAGCCGCTTGAACATGGTCGGTAAACGGGGAACCGATGAGCCACTGGTTGTCATCCATCTCGAAATGATTTATCATCGCAGCCCGAATGACAATCAAGGGAGCTGAAAGGGAATCCCAAACTCCGCAGAATCCGTTGATCTCGCTGTCTAGCGTTCCACCGATAACTCCACAAAGATCTCCTTGCTCAAGAAGTTCCGTGGCAGCTTGTCTGGCCAAGGATTCACTTCCTTGAGAATCCTTCAGAATAAGGTCCACCCTGCGATCATCCGGGGCTGGTCTGATTGAATTAGCAATCTGAAGGGCAAGCCATGCAGACCGGCCTAAGTCTTCCATGGCTCCGGAAACCGGCAGAAAAACACCGATTTTGACAGGTTTCTTGTCCGTATCATAAGGGAGCTCGTTTAAGGTTTTCTCTTTGTCACAAGCACCGATAATCAGAAAAATGCTCAAAAGAAAACTCAAGATGCTTATCTTCATAGGGCAATCTCTATCCAAAAAGATGACGGCTGTCTACCCTATCAAAAAAGAATAGTATATTCAGCACTTTTATGATAAGCAATCAACCCCGTATGATACATAGCAGGAGGAACCATTTTGGCAACAATCACAGTAGACGGAACCCAATTTGAGACCGAACTGGTTATATTTGACAAAGACGGGAC
>JAFGIF010000263.1 GCA_016929755.1 Deltaproteobacteria bacterium
AGGAAAAGATTTGTCTGGAACAGCGCCTAATCAAACGCCATATCGGTCTTCCACACCTCCCATACCTTGCCCACGAGATCGGGGCCCGGTTTGAGTGTCATCTTACCCGGCTTCCAGCCGGAAGGTGTGGCCTCTGTTCCCTGGCTCTGACGAACAAGCTGGAAGGCCTGAATCTGCCGGAAGGACTCGCTCACATTCCTGCCTACCGGCGGGGTAAGCACCTCATATCCCTGAATAACGCCGTCGGGGTCTATGATGAACCTTCCCCGTGTTTCCACACCCGCGTCTTCGTCATACACCCCAAAGATGGTACCGACTTTGCCCCCCGCATCGGAGAGCATGGAAAACGGCACCCCGCCTTTGACCATCTTGGAGAGCTCATGATCATTCCACATTTTATGCACAAACACACTGTCGATACTCATGGAAAGAACTTCCACACCCAATTTGACGAACTCGCCATATTTCTCGGCAACTGCCGAGATCTCAGTCGCTCAGACAAAGGTGAAGTCTCCGGGGTAGAAGCATAACACCACCCACTTGCCAAGATATTCGGATAATTGCACTGATACAAAATTTCCTTTGTGATATGCCGGTGCCGTAAAATCCGGTGCCTTCTGCCCAACTTTGATCATCGATCTCACCTCCTTGATCACGCTCTCTTCTTTGCCAGGTTCTTCTTTTTTTGTTTCGCCTACAGGGCCTCCGGTCGGCCTGGCACAGCCGGCCTTGATTTCTTTTGGCATAGGCAAGCCTCCTTTCTTACAGGTCGTGCGATAGTATCAGCTGATGACCAGTTTTTTTAATACTAATATAATGGTCATTCTAACGGTTTCAAGTCGGGAACTCCATGATAATAGCCGGAGTTGGAAAAATTTGTGTCCACATTTCGAATCGTTGTGACGGACAGAAATTAAACGATCAGCTGAGATATTCATGGCAATTCGAATTTTTTCTTTCAAAAAAACTAAAGAGTATTATAAGAAGGTGTGCCTGAGATCGGGTTTTCGATTTGTGGAAGCTATTAGTGCTTTTTTACCGGGCAGCAACTGTTCAAAGATCAGGGCTTGATCCCAGTATCAATAAATGATGGAGGAATTTTCTTCATGAGTAATGGAGCGGAAAAGATAATTTACTCGATGATGCGAGTCAGCAAGGTCTATCAGAGCAGGCCGGTGATAAAAGACATATCCCTTTCATATTTTTATGGCGCCAAAATAGGCGTACTGGGCCTGAATGGCTCCGGCAAAAGCACGCTTTTGCGTATCATGGCTGATGTAGACCGGGAGTATGACGGACAATCTACGCTTTCTCCGGGCTACACCCTGGGCTTTCTCGAACAGGAACCCGTGCTTGATCCTGATAAAACCGTAAAAGCCGTGGTTGAAGAGGGCCTGAAGGAGGTTGTCGATCTGGTGCACGAATACAACCGGATCAGTGAAAAATTCGCCGAGCCCATGACTGACGAGGAAATGAACAACCTCATCGAGCGCCAGGGTGAGTTGCAGGAAAAGATCGATCATCTCGATGCCTGGGATATCGATTCGCGCCTGGAAATGGCCATGGATGCGCTGCGCTGCCCTGAAGGGGATACCCCTGTTAAAGTTCTTTCCGGCGGCGAAAAAAGGCGGGTGGCCTTGTGCCGGCTGTTGCTGCAGAAACCGGATATTCTGCTTCTGGACGAACCGACCAATCATCTGGATGCCGAAACCGTGGCCTGGCTCGAGCATCATCTTCAGCAATATGAAGGCACGGTCATTGCAGTAACGCACGACCGTTATTTTCTCGATAATGTTGCAGGGTGGATCCTGGAGCTCGATCAAGGGTATGGCATTCCCTGGAAAGGGAACTATTCTTCCTGGCTCGAGCAGAAGCAGGTGCGCCTTGGTCAGCAGGAAAAAACACAAACAGAGCGGCAAAAGACACTGCAGCGCGAACTGGAATGGATTCACATGTCCCCCAAGGGCCGCCATGCCAAGTCCAAGGCGCGCATTAATGCCTATGAAGCACTCTTGAGCCAGAATAATGAGAAACAGGCAAAAGATCTTGAAATCTATATTCCGCCCGGCCCTCGTCTCGGCAAGGTGGTTATTCAGGCTGAAAATGTCAGCAAGAGCTTTGGCGATCGGCTGCTCTTCGAGGGGATGACCTTTGCATTGCCTGCCGGGGGTATTGTGGGCGTGATCGGTCCCAATGGTGCGGGCAAGACAACCCTTTTCAAGATGATAACCAATCTTGAGCAAGCCGGTTCCGGCAGCATCAAGATCGGAGAGAGTGTCAAGCTTGCATATGTCGATCAGGAACGCGACACCCTTGATCCTGACAAGACCGTCTGGCAAGTGATTTCCGGGGGCAGGGACACGATCGAACTGGGAAAACAGGAACTAAACTCGAGGGCGTATGTTTCGCGGTTTAATTTCTCCGGAACCGACCAGCAGAAAAAGGTAACCACGATTTCAGGCGGCGAGCGCAATCGTGTCCATCTGGCCTGCATGCTCAAGGAAGGAGCCAACGTGTTGCTTCTGGATGAGCCCACCAACGATCTGGACGTGAATACCATGCGTGCCCTTGAAGAGGCGCTGGAACATTTTGGCGGCTGTGCGGTTGTTATCAGTCACGACCGCTGGTTCCTGGATCGTATCGCCACCCATATCCTTGCTTTCGAGGGAGATTCTGCGGTGGTGTGGTTTGAGGGCAATTATTCGGATTATGAAGCCGACCGGAAAAAGAGGCTTGGCAAGGCCGCCGACCAGCCGCACCGCATCAAATACCGGCAGCTGACCCGGGGATAAACGAGTCTGTAAAACGTGATTTTTTATTAAGGGGCTTTTGCGATACAGTATATACATCAAAAATAAAAGTGGGGGGCACATGACCTACGAAGAGATCATCGCTTTTCATGGGCACAGCTGCCCGGGGATCGCAATCGGCTATCGCATGGCGCAGGCTGCACTGCATGCACTGGCCGAGGCCCGGGCGGAAGACGAGGAAATTGTCGCCATCGTTGAAAACGACGCCTGCGGGGTTGATGCCCTGCAGTGCCTTACCGGATGCACGTTCGGCAAGGGAAACTTTATCTTCAGAGATTACGGCAAGCAGGTCTACACACTCTTCAGCCGCAAGACCAAACAAGGAGTGCGGGTTGTCTTCAATGAGGACAAGATCTCTGAAACCGTTCGGAAAGACCGGCAAAAATTTATCGATTGGATTCTCGGTGCGGATGAGAAAGACGTGGTAACTGTTCGTGAGGTCACTATCGACGAGCCCGAACGTGCGGTGATCAGAAAATCCGTGTTGTGCGCTCGCTGCGGCGAAAGGGTGATGGAGACCAGAACCAGGGAGGTCGGCGGCCGGCTTTTGTGCATCCCCTGCGCCGGGTGATCTGCCGCGGATAAAAAATCTGCTGAAACTTAAAGACTGAGCCCTCCGCGAACCGGCGAAGCCGGTGACGATATCGCTTTTCCTTTATTTACAAAGATAATCCGC
>JAFGIF010000040.1 GCA_016929755.1 Deltaproteobacteria bacterium
AACATGACCCCCCTGGAAATTATGTCAAAAATGATACACCGATTTCAGCATGTCTATGCCCATGAAATACAACAGATAAACCTTGCCCCGGGTTTTTCACTGCTGGAAATTATTACATTGGCATCTATCATTGAAAAAGAGGCCGCCAATCCCGACGAAAAACCGATCATATCATCGGTATTCCACAACAGGCTGAAGAGAAACATGAAACTCCAATCCGATCCCACTGCAATTTACGGCATAGACAACTTCAACAGAGATATCCTCCACAAAGACCTTGAAAGAGACACCCCATACAATACCTATCGCTACAAAGGTCTGCCACCGGGCCCCATATGTAATCCCGGCAAGGATTCAATTGCAGCCGCAATCCGGCCGAAGCAAACATCATATCTTTACTTCGTATCCAAGGGTGACGGAACCCATGCCTTTTCAAAAAGTCTGCGAGAACACAACCGACTGGTCCGGATATATCGAAAAAAACCGAAAAGAAGATAATACAGCTAAAGAAAATCGGCCTCCTTTTCGATACGAATACCGATGGAAATCATTTATTCTGCTATTGTTGACGACGACGACGAAATCATCGATCTAATCGAACTGATACTGAAAGAAGAGGGCTTGCTGGTAAGAAGATTCAATCAAGCTGAGGATCTGTTGGATCTTCTGCCTTCAACGAGATTTGATCTAATCATTTCAGACCTGATGCTGCCGGGCATCTCAGGTCTCGATCTTCTGGATGAAGTTCATCTACTCGATCTGGACATCCCATTTGTAATCATAACAGGATATGCATCTCTTGAATCGGCTATCGAAGCTGTGAATCGGGGTGCCTTCTACTATATCAAGAAACCCTTTAATATCGAGGAAATTCGTTTTGTGATCAATCAACTGCGGCAGCGACAAAACCTGCTCAATGAGATGCAACGGCTCAGGGATCAGGTGGAGATGCTCTCTGAGAGAATCGAAAAAACAACCGGCACGCACCTTGATGAAATTCCGGCTTTTATATATGGAATGCCTCTGAACGATGCCGTTGATGTAAACAGAGCCTTTGCCGCTATCGAATACCTGGGCAAACTCAAAATAGACGGACTGATTACGAATGACGAGTTTTCTGAGTATAAAGGCAAGATTTTAAAGAGGATAATTTAATGCAGGATAAAATCCTGGTTGTTGATGATGATCCTGGAATCAGGTCAACCCTTGCAGAGCTTCTCGAAGGATTAGGTTATGAGGCTCCTACTGCCAGTGACGGGCTTGAAGCAGTGGGCCTTCTTGATTCAGGGCCCTACTTATGCGTTCTTACTGATATCATGATGCCCAATATGACCGGTCTGGAACTGATAAAGAAAATCAAGGCCCACGACGTATCCATG
The DNA here is from genome assembly GCA_016929755.1 of Deltaproteobacteria bacterium. Lineage (GTDB taxonomy): Bacteria > Desulfobacterota > Desulfomonilia > UBA1062 > UBA1062 > JAFGIF01. The sequence continues at coordinate 1,380 of JAFGIF010000040.1, forward strand.
CCGGTGATCGTCATTACCGGCTACGCATCCTTGGAAATCGCCATTGATGCAATGAAAAGCGGCGCATCCGACTTCCTCTCAAAGCCGTTCAAAATCAAACAGATCGAGCTTATTCTGAACAAAGTAAAACGGGAAAAACAGATTCTGGAAGAAAACAAACGTTTTGCGGATGAACTGCAGCTTCACAGGCTTATTGATAACCTTGTTGGTCAGATTGAAGACAAATCGCAGGAAATAACCTCACTCCAGGCAATATCAGAACGGATCACAAATTTAAAGGGTATCAGAGATCTGGTTGCCGCTGTAGAGGATGTGACTTCAGAACTCCTTGATGACTCCGAAGTATGTTTCTACCCCCTAAATCGTAAAACGGAAAAACTCATCAATCCCAATGGTGGAAAGGAACTGGATTTAGAGGATGGAATGATCAATGGGAATGTGATCAGCAGAATTAATCCAGATTCTTCAGGTATCCATGCCTACGATATCACGTTCCCCTTTATGATCGAGGGTCAGCTTTTCGGTGCCCTCAAAGTACTCTCTCACCGGATATTCGAAGACAGTGAAAATGATAAAATTGCATACCTCCTGCAAAGAACTGCCGAACGCATGGAAAATATTGCTCTGTATGAGGGTTTGTATGAAAACATACTCTCAACCCTGAAAAGCATGGCCATGATTCTGGATGCACGAGATCCCCACACATCACAGCACTCGACCAGGGTAACCAGCCTCTCCACCACCCTGGGGAAGCACCTTGATCTTACTGAAGATGATATGGACATCCTATACATCGCAGCATCTCTGCATGATATCGGCAAAGTGGGAATCCCGGACAGCATCCTCCTGAAAACCGGAAAACTTACCAATGAAGAATTTGATGTAATTAAAAAACATCCTGACCTGGGTGCCGATATCATCAAACCCATCACCCCGATGCTGAATGAAACCTATATAATACGGCATCACCATGAACGCTATGACGGCAAGGGCTACCCAGCCGGACTCATTGGAGAGGAAATACCTTTGCTTTCCCGAATAATCGCCCTGGCTGATGCCTTTGACGCCATGACTTCAGACAGACCCTATCGCAAGGGCCTGTCGTTTGATAAAGCTTTCCAGGAAATCCTACGTTGTAAAGGAACACAGTTCGATCCTGACATAACAGATGTTTTTCTGGAACACATTAGCGAGATGTAATTATTGCATGGGCTGTTTTGCCGGCATTTGACTATTTTCGGGAGGAATCACCGGAGTGGATTTAAGCGATTCAAGCTCAAGGCTCAGGATCTCTATCTGTTTTTTCAACTGCTCATTCATCTGAATGAGTGTCTCATTTCGATCAGCGTTCATGCGCAGATTCGCATTGTCCTGCTGGAGCGTTCTAACAGTGGCCTCGAGTTCTTCTATGCTGCCTTTAACATCCTGAGGAGTTTGTTTCTGCTGCTCTTTTACCAGGGCCATCTCATTTTCCAGGGCAGTGTTCTGTTCGACTAATCTGAGGTTTTTATGTTCTATGGTGGCAATGTAGTCGATTGTCTGCTTGAGGAATTCTTTATAGTCCACCTGTTTGTGTCTCTTTACACCCCATATATAGTAGCCGAGTCCAAGGCCCACGATAAATACGATCAAAACCAGTAACAGCGGGATCATCGAGTTTTTTTTCTCATTAGTCATACATGAAACCTCCCCTATTTCATCTGTCATGATCTAAGATATAATCATACCACAGTCAAGAACTTGCTAAAAAATGCAATTTGAAATATCAATGACATAATGAATATTCTGATCGTCAAGCTGGGGGCCTTGGGGGATGTCATCAACACCCTGCCCGCGGTCATCAACCTGAAGGAGCAAACCGGAGCAAAAATTCACTGGCTCGTAGAACCGCTGAGCTATCCTCTTATTAAAAACCACGCATTTGTGGATAATGTGATTGTATTCGACAAACACCACTGGCATGGCTCTCTGGGAAATGTTGTCCAAAAAGTAAGAAAACAGAAATTTGATATCGCAATCGATCTGCAGAGAATCGTCAAGTCAGCGTTGCTCTGTCTTGCTGCAAAAGCAGAGAGGCGCCTGGGTTTTGATAAGGCCCGTTGCAAGGAAATGAGCTGGATCTTTCCGTTTGAACGAATCCCTGCCTCAGACCCAAAGGCTCATATGGTTCATCAATATCTGGAATTTGCAAGCCACCTCGGGCTTAACACCAGCGATATTCGCTGGGAGATTCCTCTCACAGGCAAACATCCCTTTGATCTTCCGGAAGACTATATCGTGCTCAATATCGGAGCTACAAAACCTGCCAACCGATGGACTCCCCAGGGTTTCGCATCCCTGGCAGAAGTCCTGCACGATAAGCACAAAAAAGTATGTGTGCTAACAGGAGCCGGGGAAGATCTCGAAATGGCACGAGCCATCGGGCACCGCATCAAGGTTCCCGTATTCGATCTGGTCGGAAAAACAACCCTGCCGGAACTCGTAGAAATTCTGGCAGGGGCCAGATCCGTTGTAAGCTGCGACACCGGCCCGATGCATCTGGCAGTGGCCCTCGGTAGAGATGTGGTTGCACTGTTCGGCCCGGCTGATCCTAAAAGGACCGGCCCGTTCAGGGGCGAAGTCGTTCAAAAAATCCTGTCCTGCGCACCCTGCAATCAACGTATCTGTGAAGATCCTGTATGCATGTCCACGATAACCGCCAATGATGTATTGGAAAGGCTTGAGCGTCTATGGTCAGTATAATAATTGTTACCCTGGGTGAAGACGATATTTTGCAAAACTGCCTTGCATCGATTAGAAAATATATACGCGTTGAATATGAGATCATCCTGGTTAACAACGCTACCTTGCCTGTGTCGCTTCCGAAAAGCAAAGATATGACCATGATCGAAAACGGCAGAAATTTAGGATTTTCACGTGCCGTCAACAAAGGCATTGCCGCAGCAACAGGCGACATGATTCTGCTGCTAAATTCCGATACCGAATTTTCCTCTGATATCCTCACTTCAATGCAGGCGTTTATGCTGGATCATCCCAGGGCCGGCATTTGTGGAGTGCAATTGATCTTCGCGGATGGCTCTGCCCAAAACTCGGTTGATCTCTATCCGAATATCTCCACCCAGATCCTCAACAAGTCTCTGCTTAAACTTCTCTTTCCACGGACCTACCCCAGCAAACGTTCAAAATTCAGCGCTCCGACACAGGTGCCATCGGTAATCGGAGCCTGCATGCTCATAAAACGCCAGGTAATTGATACAATAGGTGAACTGGACGAAGGTTTCTTTTTTTATCTCGAAGAGACTGATCTGTGCAAGAGAGCCAGAGATCACGGGTTTGAAGTCTGGCATCTGCCGCATCTCAGACTGGTACACTACCAGGGGACAACCGCCCGCAAAGCAAACATCAAGAGAAAGATAGAATTCCAGCGCTCACTCTCCCGGTTCTTTATGAAACATAAAGGTTTCAGATGGGCTTCCATGCTCTTTGTGCTGACAATTGCAAAATCCCTGATCGAGATCGCAACCAAACTACCCTTTTGTTTTCGAAAAAATGTGCGGGCTTCCTTCAAAAATTCCTGCGGTGTCCTTATCTGGCATCTCACTGGTTCCCCGACAGACTGGGGCCTGGCAGATCGACCGGAGGGCTGGCAAAAGCACAACAGAAACGGCTACTCATGGTTTCTGCCGCAGAACTCGTCAATCCCCGATCAGATACAAAATCCGAATGAGTTTCTGAAGACCTTCAGCCCCACCACCCTGAATCGATCACGTACTGCGCTGGTCAAATCGGGCAGACTGGGCGATAATCAAATTTATCTCAAGCGCTATAACTTCAAGGGGCTTAAGGACACCTTCAAGAATCTCTTCCGCAAGAGCAGGGCCCTGCGTGCGTTTGAAGCAGCGCTTATGGTGGAAAACATGGGACTCAATACACCTGGCGTGATTTTTGCCTGTGAGAAACGTCGCTGCGGAATTCTGCTGGAATCTTTTATAGCAACCAGAGCTGTTGATGCCGTAAATCTGGTGGAGTACGCCCGGGAAAAGGGCTTCAGTAATTCCGGCATACTACATCTTGCCCGTTATATCAGACATCTTCATGAGCGTGGGATCGTCCATGTCGATCTTAAGGGAGAAAACCTGCTCATGGATGACAAAGACAAGATTTACCTGATCGATCTCGACAGACTGAAAAGATACCGGCACATCTCTCCCGACTTGATCGCCAAAAACCTGAGCTACCTGCATGCATCCATGATACACCTCATTTCAGATGAACAACGAAAACTCTTCTTTAATGAATACCTTAAAGGCAATCCGCCATTGGGAGCCCGGAAGGATATTTTGCTCGACCAGATAAATATTTACACCGCCAAACGACTGGCAAGCCGTTACAGCTGAATTATCCAAAGGCTACGACCCTTGATCAATACGTTACTGCATCAATCCCGGAAGATTTCCCTTTGATCACCATATATACCCGGTTGGGTATGCACACAATGGAGCGGCCTGCCTTTTCAATGGGCCCCATATGGATGCAGAGTTTGTTGGGACACGGCGAAGACTGCATGAAAACTTTACCGTCCTGAATTACCACGACGCTTTGGCCCAGAGGGCCAGGGACCGTGATCGTAGTATCTGTTTTCAGAGGGCTGCGTACATAAAGGCCGTGCGAATTGTGAATCTCGACCAGATCACCTTTGGGGCTTGTTCCTAGCAAAACACCTGCCCAAACAAAAGCCACAGCAAGCACACCGATGATCAGAATCAGGTCTGCACGATTGGCCTTGAAGTATTTGGTCACAAGAACCCCTTATACCCGCTTCGAAATCAAAACTCAAATACTCGCCTATGGGACGCACTGGACTCTCGAGAAAGGATTGTCCCTGAATGAAAAAACAGGGAGTGGCGGGTCTTGAACCAAATATCTCACTGCAATGTCAATCTTCGAAAAATCAAAACATCATCCTTGATTTCAACTTGACACATGCATCCAAGTTTATTTAATTTCATCATAGTATACTAAACTACAAGATGGAGTTATCTGCTGAAAAAACAGCCGAGACAAAGCCATCAAATGAACGAGGAGGTTTGGAGCATGATACACTTTTTGGTTCACGCAAAAGACGATTCAGTCGGTGTTGCGGCAGTTGATCTCAAAGCAGGGGAAAAACTCACCGGCCTTGTCATGGACACCCAGGAATCGATCGAGATCGAGGCAGCCATGGATATTCCTCTGGGGCACAAAATTGCCCTTGTCGAGATGAAACCCGGAGATACAGTCATCAAATACGGACATGACATCGGCCAAGTGGTGGCTGATATCAAAAAAGGCCAGCATGTCCATATTCACAATCTGAAGACCAAACGCTGGTAGACAAAGGAGACAAACATGAATATTCCAAAATTTATGGGTTACCGGCGTGAAAACGGCAGGGTCGCTATAAGAAATCATGTAATCATTCTGTCTGTTGATGATATCTCCAACGCAGCGGTTGAATCGGTGGCAAACAACATCAAGGGGACTCTGGCCATCCCTCATCCGTACGGACGCCTGCAGTTCGGTGCAGACCTGGAACTGTTCTGGCGCATCATCATCGGGGCCGGTTCCAATCCGAATGTAGCGGCAGCGGTTGTGATCGGGATTGAGCCGGGCTGGACCGACCTTGTAGTAGAGGGAATTGCCAAAACAGGCAAACCCGTGGCCGGATTCTCCATTGAGCGAAACGGGGATCTGAAAACGATTGAAGCCGCATCACGAAAGGCTATGGAATTTATGCAACTTGCCGGTGAACACCAGAAAACCGAATGTTCTTTTGACGAACTCTACGTCACGGTCAAATGCGGCGAATCAGATACCACCTCCGGGCTGGCTTCCAATCCGACGGTCGGCAACATGATCGATAAAATTGTCGAAATGGGGGCCACCGCCTCCTTTGGCGAAACCACTGAGATCACTGGTGGCGAGATGATCGCAAAAGAAAGGGCCGCCACACCCGAAATCGGCGAAAAATTCTACCGGGCCTGGAATGAATACAATGATTTTATTAATGCCAATAAAACCGATGATCTGTCAGATTCACAACCCACCAAGGGCAATATTATCGGAGGGCTCACCACTATCGAAGAAAAGGCGCTTGGAAATATTCAGAAGATCGGCAAAAAATCCAGATACGTAGGTGTACTGGAACCGGCACAGGCTCCCCCAGGTAAAGGCCTGTGGTTTATGAATACCTCATCGGCTGCGGCCGAAGCGGTCACCCTATGGATGGCGTCAGGTGCTGTGCTGCATGTTTTTCCCACCGGGCAGGGCAATGTTATCGGCAACCCGATCGAACCGGTCATTAAACTCTCTGCCAATCCGATTACCTGCAAAACCATGAGTGAACATATCGACCTGGATGTGTCAGGCATACTGCAGGGCAAATTAACCCTTGATCAGGCTGGCGATCAGCTGATCGAGCTCATGCAGCGCACCTGTAACGGACGCCTTAGCGCTGCCGAAGTGCTCGGGCACCGTGAGTTTGTCATTACAAAGCTCTATCGGAGTGCATAGTTCGTTTCCAATGGTTGCAAAACAGACAAAAAAGATCCAAGACAGGGTCGGTATCCCAACTGATTGTTGTCCCGTGTATACCGCAATCGAATCATTCATACATATTCGATTGCAGGCAGGTAGATTGTGAATCTTCCGCAACTCTACCGGGTAAAACAGCAGTTTAAACAGACAAAGCCTCTAGACATCGAGGCCGCAATCAGCTCTGAAATGGCCAGACTCGAGGTCGGCCAAATAATCGCCCCGGGCGATTCGGTAGCCATTACCGCCGGCAGCCGCGGAATCACCAATATACAGCAGATCTTGCACACAGTTGTCGATGAGCTGAAAGCCCTGGGAGCCAAGCCCTTTATCGTGCCGGCAATGGGCAGCCATGCCGGGGGGACAGCCCAAGGACAGGCCCGGCTACTTGCCGGCTTGTGTATTACGCACGACACGATGGGATGTCCGATCAGGTCTTCCATGGAAATTGTCAAGGTCGGGCAGAGCGATCTTGGCATCCCGGTATACATTGATAAGTATGCATATGGAGCGGATCATAT
>JAFGIF010000264.1 GCA_016929755.1 Deltaproteobacteria bacterium
GCCCCGGAGAGCAGATCCATGAACTCATACGGGTCTTCAGGTCGTATCGTATCATTGTATACCTGGCCGAAGAGCCGCATACCGTGCGCAAAGGGGATAAAATCAGACCAGTAGACCTTTTCCCAGTGGTCAAAAATCGCCTCTCTTTCCTTAATCTGCCCGATCAGTTCCTCATCGCTGAGCGTGCTGAGATCGATTCGGGCCAGTTCATTTGCAACGCCCTCCATGAGAGGAATGAGTTCGTCCTCAATTTTTTTGCGCAGGGTTTTCAGATTTTCAAAACTGCGCTTGAGGCTCAGGTACCAGGGACGCTCGTCGCCAGACCGGCCCTGTCCGATTGTCGTTATCGGCCGTGACTGCAGGGTATAGAGCTGATCATTGTGAAATGTCCACTCTACATCCTGGGGATAACCCCAGACAATTTCAGACTGCATGGCAAGGGCAAATACCCTGGCGGTTTCCTCGGGGTTCAGCGGGGGTAGGGCCTGTATTTTTTTTGGCAGCTGAACCAGAGTGGTTCCTTCCGGCGCCGGTGTCATAATTTTATCCCTCAGCGCTGGAATGTGTGAGACTACCCTGCCCGATTCACGTGCCAGAAACCAGCGGTCCGGTTCCACTGTTCCATCCACCAGCCCCTGATTCAGCCCGTAGACCGATTCGATAACAGCCTGGGTTTCATCATCGGGATTCTGGCTGAAGACCACCCCGGACTTTTCTCCTTTGATGATTTCCTGCACAAGCACAGCCATGGTGCTTTTGGTGACATCAAGCCCCAGTTCCTGACGATAGAGCAGGGCCGCATCAGACCACAGGGAAGCCCATACCAGGCGGATATGATAAAGGATGGCATCGATGCCTTTGATATTGACAAAAGAGTCGTGCAGCCCGGCAAAGGATGCCCCGGCAGAATCTTCACCCGGGGCTGACGATCTGACGACAACTGCTTTGCCGCTGAAAATTTTCTCTATCGGACCTCTGATGTTTTGTTCCAGATCATCAGGCAGTTTAGAGGTGAGAAACATGTTGCGGATCCTCAAAGATGCGTCCCACATCTCCTCCCAGCGCATCTCATGAAAGTTTTTCCGATGGAGCTCTAAGGATATGCGTTCGTGAAGACCGCTCTTTTGGGTATAATGGTTATATGCCGCCGTGGTTACATTCAGGGCATAGGGAATCCGGAATCCCTGCTTGTGCAGAACGGAAAGGCTGTAGGCTTTACCCCCGACGCAATCTTTGTCAGCGGGGGTAATCTGTTCAATGGGAATAGAGAACTTCATTGTTCAACGTGCAATACCATTACGTTCTGGAAGCGGTTGACGATGATATAACTTTCCACCGCGACCATCATCAGGGCACAGCTCGGTGACCGGACAAAGTCTTCCAGGTGAGGATGCTTGGTTAAATAGAATTGCATGTATTTTTCACACTCATCGCCTATGAGTTCACTGGCAATGCCGGATATATTGACTGCCATGGCATCGTGGAAGTCGGATATCTGATTATTGCGATTATCGACAAGCAGGGCAACCTTTGAATTTGAAGAGATATTTTCATATTTCCGGGTTGCACGCGTGGTGGCGAAGATCAGGCCTTTCAGGTCGCCAGTGACGATAAATGCCACCAGGTTGCAATAGGGTTGTGAGTCCCGTTGGGTTGAAAGCACCGCCAGGGATTGAGAATCGAATAATTCATTGAGGACATCAATTGTTTTCTGAATATCAGCGTCCTTAGCTTTTTCGAGCCTGAAACCCATAAATGTTCTCCTTATGAAACATTGATGATATTTACAATATAGATGCGAGTTGTAAGGTGTCAATTGCCAGGTCTGCTTTAAAAAATGTACACCATGGTCATTTTTTAAATGTATTGCGCAGGGCTGAGCGGGCTGCATGATAGCCGCACATGCCGTGAACGCCTGCTCCCGGCGGGGTAGAAGACGAACAGAGGTACATGCCCTTGACAGGGATGGCATACGGATCAAAACGAAAAGCGGGCCTGAAGAAAAACTGAAGAAAGGTCTGCGCGCCTCCCGAGATATCACCGCCGATCAGATTCGGATTGTAGTCTGCGAATTCATTGGCTTTGATCACATGCCGGGCCAGGACAAGGTCCCTGAACCCCGGTGCAAAGCGTTCGATCTGCTTTGTGATTTGTTCACCCATGTCAACAGGTGAGCCGTGCGGAACGTGGCAGTAAGCCCAGGCTGTGTGTTTGCCTTCAGGAGCGCGGCTGGTATCGAAAAGACTCGGCTGGCACAGGAGTACAAACGGTTTTTCAGGATGAATGCCTTTCCAGACCTGGGCCTCGCTTCTGGCTATCTCATCCAGGCTTCCACCGATATGAACCGTTGCCGCTTGTGAACATTGCGGGGCTTTCCAGGGGATAGGTCCGTCCAGGGCCCAATCCATTTTGCACACCCCAGGTCCGAAGCTGTATCGCGAAAGCTGATTGCGGTAGTGCCCCGGCAGAGGCAAAGCGTCAAAGTGCAATAATTGGCGGGGCGTTACATCGAAAAGAACGGCCCTGGTCTTCGGCAAGGTGTTGATTGACTCAAGCGGAGAATCGGTCGTAATTACTCCTCCATGACTTGTAAGGCAATTCGCCAGGGCTGCAGCAATATTTTGCGAGCCGCCCGCGGCAAGAGGCCATCCGACGGCATGAGCGCTTACCGCCATTACCAGCGCAAAGGCCGCGCTGATAGGCTTTGTCAGCGGCAGAATGGAATGTGCGGCCAAACCGGCAATAAATCCTTTGGCACGGCTGCCTGTAAAAAGATTTTGAGCCAGCGAATTTGCGGATCGTACAGCCCTTAAGCCAAAGCATGCCATCAGCCGTGGGTTGGCGGGGATTGTGTGATGGCCAAGCAGAAAACGGGATAATTGCGACCACGAATCCTTCAGAGGCGAAATCAGCCTGGTGTAGGCCGGACCATCAGCGCTTAGTTGTCTGGCGGTTTTATTTACCGATCGATCGAGGAGCACGACCGAACCGTCATCAAAGGGATGGGCAACTGCGGCAGGAGGGTTAATCCAGTTAACTCCATAAGTTTCCAGGTTCAGTTGGCTGAAGAAGGGCGATGTGAGGGCAAGAGGATGCACTGCGGAAAACACATCGTGTATAAATCCGGGCAGGGTCAATTCTTTAGACCTGGTTGCTCCGCCAATGGTTTGCTTGGCTTCAATTACCTTTACGCTAAGACCGGATCGTGCCAGGTGTATGGCGGCAGAGAGCCCGTTCGGGCCGGAACCGACAACAATAGCATCATGTACATTGAATGATTTCATTAGATAGTATTTGTATTATAGCCCAACGATTTTATTCTCTCTTTTGCCGAGCCAGGTATAAAAGTGTTCTGATCTGGGCATTGTACCAGATGTTCTTCATGTTTGCCCACTGAATCGACTCATCAATGCAGGATTTGCTAACCTGGACCCATCCATCCAGCCCGAAATACCCGGCGAACTGGGTAAGCACATGCTTCCAGATGTTTTCCTGGATTCTTGATCCGGCCAGCTTGAATCCTATTTCATAAAAGAGGTCATTTGCCCGGGCAAAACCCTGGATCTGCATGATCGTGGAGGCTTCGTCCTCGTAGGCCCGAAAGTGGACCCAGCCCGATTCAGGATGGCCCTGAGGAGTCATGAATGTAAATGATGTGTCATCGGCATAGAGCACGAAAACTCCGGTACTGATCGGCACTCCCAGCAGGACGGAATTTATGATAACAATCTCCCCGGGGATTATTCCCGCCCTGGATGGATAAAAGTGATTCTGATCGGGCTGAAAGCTTGGGAAGCGTTCCCGCATGACTTTGACTGCCTGTCGCGGTGAGATTTTCACCCCGCTTAAGCGAACCTGGTAGGTCTTTTCCCACAGCTGCCCGAATCCCTGCAGCGGGCCTGTCAGTTTCAGCCCGTCAATATTATAATCAAGGGCCTGCGACGGGTGATGCCCAAGCCTGAGTTGGGCGAAAGGCTCTGCCCAGAGGGATGATATTTTCCGGGTAGAAGATAGAGTATCTGCGGCAGTGGGAGGCCCCATCCGTATAGAATCGTCAATCATGGTGAGATGAAATACCTCGCGAAGTTCCTGGCTGAGGCCTTCGGCCACAAGTCTCTGGTTGCGCTTGTGAACCAGGATGCACAGCATGACAAGCGCATTGATTCCCATAGGGTCGATGTTGTGTGTTTCGGAAAAATCGAGAAGTATATGCGTATCGCGTGGAAGCTGGTGATATGCATCGATCAATGCATTGCAGCCTTTTCCACAAAGAGATCCTTTGATCTGTATGCAATTGTCCGAGGATTTGATGGAAGAATCGTGATCAGTCATTGAAAACCTCCTTTTATCCTTAAAATTGCATGCATGCAAAACCCTTATTTCTAAACAGTAAGAAAAAACCGTCTTGTGTCAAGCATGATGTAGATTCCGATTAAATAAA
>JAFGIF010000265.1 GCA_016929755.1 Deltaproteobacteria bacterium
GCTGAAGGCTATGATGTCATCCACTGCACTACGGCTGAGGAAGGCCTGTCGATTCTGGATAATACGAGCATTGATCTGGTGGTGCTTGACCTGATGCTTCCCGGCATGGACGGCATCGTGACCCTGGGAAAAATAAGAGAAAACGATCTCAGATTGCCGGTGCTTATTCTGACGGCCCGTTCAGAGATCGAAGACCGGCTGCAGGGCTTTAAAGCCGGGGCAGACGATTATTTGACGAAACCTTTTAATCTTGAAGAATTTTTGCTCAGAATAAAACGCATGCTGGACCGCTACGAATGGTACAAGCCCGAGGAAATGCTCCGCATAGGTGATAAAATCATTGACTTCAACCTCCTGGAAATACACGGTTCGCATGGAGATGCATTGCGCATCACACCGCACGAGGCCAACCTGATTCAGTATCTCCATCAGCATCATGATCGCATCGTCACCAGGTCTGAGTTACTGAAGAATGTCTGGGGCCTTGATCCTGATATTGAAACCAGAACGGTCGATACCTTTATCTCGCGGATCCGGCGCTACCTGGAAAACGACCCGGCCAAACCCGTACATGTCATAAGCGTGCGCGGGAAAGGCTATCGCATGATTCCCTGAACAACCAGGCCCAGGACACACCACTTATCATCTCAGGGTTTTCCGGAAACGCTGGGTTGCCAGCATGATAAATACTACCGCCAAAACTGATTGTCCGACAATGGCCTGCCGGATGGCGCTGAAGCCGACCCCTTTCATGAGAACTCCTCGCAAGATTTCCAGGTACCAGCGCATGGGATTGAGAAACGTGGCATACTGAACCGGCAAGGGCATGTTATTGATTGGGAAAATAAAGCCGCTGAGCAGCACTGCCGGCATTAAAATAAAAAATGCGGTAAGCAGCGCCTGCTGCTGGGTGGTGGCACTCACACTGATCAGCAGGGCCAGACCGAGATTACCTATCAGGTAAATCCCGGTAAGTGCGTAAAATAAAACCCAGTCGCCCTTAATCCGAATATCAAAGATGAGCATGGCCACAATCAGCATCAGTGTCATGATGATATAACCGATAATCAAAAATGGAACAGTCTTGCCCAATATAAACTCAAGACGGCTGATTGGCGTGACCATAACCTGCTCGATCGTTCCGATCTCTTTTTCACGCACGATATTGATACTGGCCAGCAACATGCTCACCAGGATCAACATCACGGCAATCAAACCGGGAACATAGTAGTATTTACTCTCCAGGTTGGGATTGAACCAGGCGCGGGTTTCCAGCACTACCCCTTCGGAAAGACCTGCTCGACCGAGAGATGTGCTTAGTCTTTGCTGAAGTTTACGCTGTGTATAGCGTGACATGATCTGGTTGGCGTAAGCGAAGATAACTGCGGTCGTATTGCTGTCCGTTCCGTCGGCTATGAGCTGCAGACGTGCAGTGGCTCCGCGCAGAAAATCCCGCTCAAACCCGGCGGGAACGCTTATTATCGTCCGCACCACTCCCTGGTCCAGCAGTCGATCAACATCGGACTGGGCTTGTATATACTCATCAATCGAAAAATACCCGCTAGAGGTGAATTCATGCAACACTTCCCGTGATGTGGGGGTGTTGTCAAAATCAAGCACCCCTGTTCTGATATGCGAAACATCCATTGTAAGTGCAAAGGAAAGAACAATAAGCTGGATGATCGGGGCCCCGAAAATGATCATGCGCATACGCGGATCCCTGAAAATCTGCAGGAATTCCTTGATAAGCATGTGTTTGAGGCGTTTCAGCACAATCTCACTCCAGCATGAGTTTCATCTTCTTATGGGCAAACAGGATCATAATACCGGTGTACCCGGTAAGCAGTAAAGCATCGATCCATAAGATTTCAAGCCCGATACCCTTGAGATATATCCCGCGTAGCAGTGCAATAAAGTAGCGGGCCGGTACGATGTATGTCAGCCATTGAATCGGCGCCGGCATGTTCTCAATGGCGAACACAAAGCCACTGAGCAACATTGTAGGCAGAAAGCCCGCAACCATTGCTACTTGATTTGCCAGTATCTGAGTTTTCATTACAATGCTGATCATCATTCCGAAAAACAAACCGCCGGTCAGGAATATTGAAGCCATAAGAAACAACAAACCGACAGACCCTCTTAAAGGCACGCCGTACAGGTAGTGCCCAACGATTACGGCAATGGATACATCCAAAATTCCGATTACAAAGTAGGGGATAAATTTGCCGACTATGAGCTCGGGAACACGGACCGGTGTGCTGATGAGTTGCTCCATAGTGCCGACTTCCCATTCCTTGGCAACTGTTATGCTGGTGAGCATGGCCGCGATTATCATCATCACAACGGCCAAAATCCCTGGAATAATCACGTTCTGGCTTCGCAAATCAGGGTTGTACCAGGCCCGGGGAACCATTTCGACTGGCATCATCAACTCGCCTTTGCCGAGCAGGCGAAGTCTCTGAGTCCCGACCTGCCGGGAATAGATAAGTCCCAGCCCGGTTGCATAACTGAGCGCAAGGCGGGCGGTATTGGCATCGCTTCCGTCAACAATTACCTGAACCTTGACTTGCTCACCATGTTGAATTTTGCCTGTAAAATCAGCAGGTATAACAATGGCTAGCATTGCCTGGCCACTGTCGAGAGCTGCCTGTAACGAGCGGTAATTATCATGATAACTGTTCAGGGAGAAGTATGGAGAACCGTCAAACAGACTTATCAGTTCCCGGCTCTCGGGGGTATTGGACTGATCCCAGACTGCAGTTGAGACGTTCTTGAGGTCCATATTCAGGGCATACCCGAAGAGCAATATCAGGACCATGGGAATGGCAATTGCCAGAAACAGGCTGCGCCAGTCACGGAAGACATGGATGAATTCCTTGCGGGCCACGGCACTCAGTCGTTGAATCTTCATCATATGACTTCCTTATTCTGTTCTATGGCCTCTGCTTCTTTGCGATCAACCTCTTCGATCAGGGAAACAAAAACGTCTTCCATATCGGGCACGATCTTTTCAATCCTGTCCGGTTTCATTCCGCGGCCGGATAGTACACCCCTGATAGCTATTTCTGCCAGGGCTGCATTTTCCACTACGGCATGCAAGCCTGATCCGAACAGGGCAATTCCTCGCACCTCCGGCAGGCTTTCAAGATGGCCCATTGCCTCCTGTGGATCAGGACACTGAATATCCAGAATCTTTTCTTTCATCCCGGCCTTCAAATCGCCGGGAGAACCCATGGCAATCAGGTTGCCGCGGTAGATGAGGGCAATCCTGTCGCAGTATTCAGCCTCCTCCATGTAGTGGGTCGTGACAAACACAGTGACGCCCATCTCGGCCATTTCATAGATAAGGTCCCAGAACCGGCGGCGGCTCAACGGGTCCACGCCGCTGGTAGGCTCATCGAGGAAAATAATCGGCGGCTCATGCAGGATGGCGCAGGCCATTGCCAGGCGCTGTTTCCAGCCGGTGCTGAGAATTGCGGTAAGACTGCGGCGATGATCTTCCAGCCCGGCCATTTCCAAGGCCCACTCTCTTCTCCGGGCCAGACGTCCGGCATCAAGACCGTAGATGCCACCGTAAAAATTGATATTTTCCTCCACCGTCAAGTCTTCATACAGCGAAAATTTCTGGCTCATGTAGCCGATGTTCTGTTTGATCTCTTCGGCCTGGGTGTTGATATCAAATCCTGCCACCGAACCCCGTCCGTCACTGGGCTTTAACAGGCCGCAGAGCATCCTGATAACCGTACTTTTACCGGCCCCGTTAGGCCCCAGAAATCCAAATATCTGCCCGCGCGGAACTTCGAAACTTACCTGGTTGACGGCCACAAAGGTACCGAAGCGCCTGGTGAGATTATCGACTGTGACAGCAGTTTCGCCCCGGGAGTTTTCGCGGCTGTGTGAGTAGGCATCGATCTGCTCTTGATGCTTTTTTACTGACTGAGTTCCTGCCTTATCAAGCACAGCCACAAAAACATCCTCGAGTGAAGCAGGCTCCTCATTCATTTCCTCATAGAATAAGCGGGAACCATCGAGCAATTCAGCGGCCTTGATCCTCGTTTTTTCTATGTCATCCGCCACTACGTGAACCGTATCGCCAAACAGATTCACGTTTACATCCGAGAATTTTGCACGCAACATCTTGTTAACCTGGCGGGCCTGGGGGCTGCGGATCGTTAAGACGCCGCCCGGCATAAGTCCTTTCACTTCGGCGGGTGTACCGACAGCGAGTAATGTGCCGCTCTCGATCAGACCCACCCTGCTGCAGCGTTCTGCTTCGTCCAGATATGCGGTCGTAACAAGAATTGCCACATCCCGTCTTAAAAGCTGGTAGAGAATTCGCCAGAAATCCCGCCGGCTGACAGGATCGACCCCGTTGGTGGGTTCATCCAACAGCAGCACCCTGGGCGTATGAATCAGAGCACAGACAAGCTGGAGTTTCTGCTTCATGCCCCCCGAAAGATTACCGGCCAGACGCTTCTTGAAAGGCCGCATGTAACTGAAATCGAGCAGTTCGTTGATGTTCTCCGGCCTGCTTTTTTTCGGTTCACCATAGAGATCGGCGTAAAACTCGATATTTTCCTCAACTGTCAGGTCTACATACAATCCGAAGCGTTGGCTCATGTAGGCCAGGTTGTCTTTTACCTTTAACGGATCTTCATTCACATCATAACCGGCAACCATTGCATTGCCTGCGGTGGGTTTGATTATCCCGCTCAGCATACGCAGTGTTGTGGTTTTACCGGCGCCGTCCGGACCTACCAGGCCGAATATCTCGCCCGGCTTAACACTGATATTAAGATTGTTTACAGCCGTTAGATCATTAAATTTTTTGGTAAGATCTACCCCAATAATTGCAGGTTCACTATGTGGCACCAAACTAGTCCCCGATTGCAATTACGGCATCGGCCGGCATGCCCGGCTTCAGTTTCAGGGCCGGATTTTCAAGTTTGATTTTGATGCGATACATCAGTTTAACACGTTCCTCTCGGGTTTGGACTGCTTTGGGAGTAAATTCGGCCTCAGAACTGATGAAACTGATGCTCCCGCTGAATACCTCGTCAGGATAGGCATCGGTTTTCACCTGCACCTCCTGCCCGAGCTTAAACTTTCCGAGATCGCTCTCGTTTACATAAGCCCTCATCCAAACCCGATGCAAATCTCCTATAGCAAGCACCGGGCTTCCGGGATTCAGATATTCGCCGGGTTCGGCTGAAGTGCTCAGCACGACACCGGCTGCAGGCGTCAAAAGACTGGTATATTTTAACATCTGCTTGGCCTGAAGCAGGGCCTGCCGGCTTAACTCAAGCTGGGCCTGGGCCTGCTTAATCTGTCCCTGCCGAGCTCCCTCCCGTATCAGGCTCAATTGCTCACGGGCTCTTTTTACCAGTTCTCTGGCCTCGCCAAAGCCACTTTTTGCGGTCTGATAATTAGTATGATGCACATCGTACTCGCGCTGGCTGACAACCCCCTGTTCATAGAGACCTTTAAAACGCTCAGCCTCCCTGCTGGCAAGTTTCATCTGTTCCTCAGCCGCCTTTGCACCTGCCAGGGCACGTTTCAATTCTGCCTCGGCTGAATCAATTTCCTGCTGCCGGCTGCCTATTTCAAGATCAGCCAGAACAGCCTCGGCATAGGCTACCTGGGCCTGGGCCTGATTGACATTCAATGACTGGTCGGCACTGTCAAGATGGGCTACGAGTTGGCCCGCCGTTACCACCTGGCCTTCATCAACAAGGCGCCCTTCCAGCCTTCCGGGGATCTTGAAACTCAACTGCACATCAGTGATTTCGATATTGCCTGAAACAGTAATCTTGCCTGTTTCTTCATTGTCGCGCATTGTTGTGAAATAAACTACTGCGAGAATGACTATCGCCAGCAACACAATCGGTCTTTTCAGACGTTTCTTCATATCAACTTTTCCCCAGGGTGTTCTTCAGCTTTTTTAAACCCGACTCCCGACAAATTTATCATGCTCAATCCCACAAGGGTTGTTTTATATGTTTTGATTTTTTGCATGTCTGTTTCTATTCTCCTATCTTGGAAATAGTCCATCCGTTAGGAGCTCTTTTACCTCTTGCCGTCGCCGGGTAAGATTTTCGGATGAAAGTGGGTCATCATTCAGCAGCTTCCTGAACAGAGGGGAAGCAAACACATAAAACACATTCATGCCGACAATTGATACAAGTGTGTGTTCGGGAGATAACGGTCGAATAAAACCGAGATCGGCCCATCTGGTAAAACGCTCGATTGTTCGGGTAAACATGGGCAGAAAAAAATTGCGTGCAATCATTTCCAGATGTTTTCCGGAAAGCATTTCCCAGAACATCAATCGCACAAAATTTGTGTTTTGTGCCAGAAAATCAATATAAAAATCGAGGAAAGCCCCCATGTCCTCTGCAGCAATATCCGCCTCGTCAAGGTAGGTGGTTATGGCATCGGTGATGTGACTGATTGTCCGTTCAACAACGGCATACAAAAGGCCTTCTTTGTCCTTGAAATAATAATATATCATGGCCTTGTTGATTCGGGCGGCATTGCTGATCTCCTGGACCGTGGTAGCATCGAAGCCCTTAGCGGCAAACAGATCCTCAGCTGCATCGAGAATTCTGTTCCTGGTCGCTTCCTTCTGCCGTTTCATACTTAACCAACCGTTTAGTTAATTCTTATTTTGTAATTCTTATCGGTTTATATGTCAAGTAGTTAAATACGGTTTTCCAGTCCATCAAATTCATACTGGCCAGCATGACAGTATAGCTATGTGACTTCCTGTTTTTCATAACAAATCCGGTTTCTTGTCTTAATGCTCAATCTCAACGGCAATTCGATATTTTTGTCCCGCCCTAATGCAGGCCAAAATCTTTTAAGCATGACGGGTTTATGCTTCATATAAGAAATAAAATCCCCGGATTTTTATTTAATCCGGGGTAATTCCATATTCAATCAATTCTTAATAACTAGGTCCGGATGCAACTTCTAACA
>JAFGIF010000041.1 GCA_016929755.1 Deltaproteobacteria bacterium
ATCATCTATGTTTACCCCGAGTTTTTGGGCATAGCTCACATCCAGGGCATGTTCGGCATCTATAAACGCTGCCACACCGCCTGCAACCTGTGTAGATGCAATGCAATGCAGCGCCAGGGTGGTTTTCCCGGAAGATTCCGCACCGTAAATCTCAGTCACTCTTCCTCGAGGAATCCCCCCGATGCCCAATGCCTGATAGTCGAGAAGCAGTGATCCGGTCGATATAACCGGTACACCAACCAGTGCGGATTCGGAACCCATGCGCATGATGGATCCTTTCCCGTATGAACGTTCAATCTTGGTGATAGCATCCTCTAAAGCTCGTTTTCTGCCATCTTCCACATTTATCCTCCTTTAGGCATCATAACGCTCCTGTGTAATACACTATATCGTGCACCTTGGCTGGATAGTTTACTCTGAAACAGAAGCACTTGTGTTGCCGTAAATGTTTCTTGTGTAAAATCTATGCCAAGGTCTACCATAGTTGGCACCTTTAGTCTACCCAGGGTGATGTGGGAACTGAACTCTCGACGTTCCCTTTCGATGCCGAACTGGAAACCCAAATCGTCGATTGAGCCTGCCAAGTGTGCCAGTTTCTCTATATCACCCGTCAGGCCGATCCAGACTATGCGGGGTCTGCGGACATGCGGGAAAACGCCGAGTCCGGATAGTTTCAATTCCAAACATGCATATTTAGCGACAACATCATCAAGTCCCAAAGAGAGCGGCTCCACAAGAGATTCATCGATGTTCCCGAGAAATTTCAGTGTGAGGTGCATACCTTCCGGCCGAACCCACCTGACAGCGTGATTTTTTTCTCTCAGGCCAGAAACCATGCCCTGAATCGAATCGTTGATCTCTTCAGGAAGAGGGATGGCGATAAAGGCCCTGATCATAGATAAAAGACCTCAACATAAAGAGGCTTGCCTTGGCAGAAACTGTCTTGTTTCCCGCTCTATCGAAAGAGAAACGCAGGCACCGTGTAATATGGTCTGTGCTTGTGCCGACCGAAATCCAGACCGTGCCGACAGGTTTGTCTTTTGTCCCCCCACTTGGACCCGCAATGCCTGTGGTCGCAATACCGACATCGGCCCCCGTCAGGCGTAAAACTCCATCGAGCATGGCCTCTGCAACCTCCCTGCTGACTGCTCCATGGATTTTCAAATCTTCCTCTTTTACACCCAGCACTTTATGCTTGACTTCATTATTGTAGGCGACAATCGAGCCTAAGAAAAAGACTGAGCTTCCGGGAACTTGCGTTATAAGATGGCCGACAAGACCCCCTGTGCAGGATTCTGCACAGGCGACATGCAACCCTCTGGTTTGCAGCAAGCCGGCCACCGAAATGCTCAAATCCGTATCCTCCAGGGCATACTTGTCGAGAATTGTACGCACCTGTGCCTCCAAATGAATAGGGGCAACCACGGTAATTTCCATTTCATGCGGCAAAAATCCGCAGTTCCCGGCCAGAGGTCCGAGCATTGCTGCAATTTCAACCTCGCCTTTACCAAACACGGGGATGTTGACCATTTCTGATTTCCGCTCAGACAGTTCATCCAGCAGTTCGGACAGCATGGCTTTGGCCTCTTTGGGAACTCCCGGCAGAAAAATGACCCGGGTGCCGTTGTCAATGAGCATATCAATACCTTTGGCCTGTCCTACCGGGTTATTGATGTCCTTCTGGAGAGAACTGCGCCGGCTTAAAACATCGATAGCGGTAAGCGTTGTATCGTCGGGTGTCTGTCCGAGCCCTCCCGTAACAAGAATCATCCCGGAGCGGCAGCCAAGGTCATCAACTGCTGAAACCAAAGCATCCGGACTGTCGGAAAGCATACGAACCTCTATTACATCGATCCCCTTAATCCCGAGCATCGACGCAAATGGCTGCACCAGTGTGTCCTGTCGATATCCTGTAAGGATTTCAGAACCCGTAATGATAAAAGCCGCTTTCATATTATCGTCCCAGTCTGAGTATCAGCCTCAGTAGACAGGCGCTTATAGCGCCCGCAAGCATGTCATCAGCCATGATTCCCAGCCCCCCGGGTAACTCGCGTTCCACTGTTCTCACAGGCGGAGGTTTCAAAATATCAAAAATACGGAAGAGTATCGTGGCATACAGGATGTGTGACAGCCTTTTCGGGCGGGAAATCAGGGCGATCAAAATGCCTGCCACTTCATCAATCACTACCCGTGAGGGATCCTTGCCCCAAAATTTTTCCATGGCATCCGAGACTTTCCATCCCAGCAGGGAGATTCCTGCAATAATTATGAGATACCGGAACAACGAAAGTCTTCGAATCAGAAAAAACAGGGGCAGGGCTGCAATGGTTCCTGCCGTTCCGGGAGCCTTGGGGAAGTATCCAGCACCGAAAAAGGTAGCGATCAGTGAATACAAGTTGCGGGACATATCTAAGTGGTTTGTCCGGCTTTAAGCTTATCGATCTTGGTAACGATTCCGGAAACCGGATCAGAACGGATGTGCATTTGCATATCTCGCATGAGATGCTGGAATTGCTTGAGGACAACCTTGCCTTCGGGAGTAAGCTGCGCACCGATTCTGCCGTGCCTGCCTTTTTCCAGAAGGCCTATGCCCATTCGGTCCTCATAATCTCTGACCTTGCCCCAGGCGGCCCGATACGACATTTTCAGATCCAGGGCAGCCTTATGGAGCGATCCGGTTTCATCAACCAGACATAGCAGCTTGTAAATACCCATGCCGAATACGGCCTTGCCCTCCTTTTCCAACCATATCTTATATCCAATATTCATGTACTAATGATAACACGAAGACCGCAGATGTTCAATATAACCAATTATATTGTTTGTAGTTGATTGCACACCATGAATGCGCTATGAAAACACAGATCACAAAACGCTGGAGTAAGCATGCAAGAATGTTACATAAAAGACTTTCCCGACAAGATTGATCAGGAAATTATCATCAAGGGCTGGGTGGCCAACCGGCGCTCGAGCGGCAAACTATCATTTCTCATTTTACGCGACGGGACCGGCATCTGCCAGGTCATTGTTGAGAAGGCCCTTTTCCCGGATACATATTCCGAAATCAAAAAACTGCCCCTTGAATCGTCTGTGATAATACAAGGCAGGGTAGTCAAAGAAGACCGTGCACAGGGAGGTTTCGAAGTTCATGCCAGCCATGTCCAGATTGTACACGTTTCGGATGAATTTCCCATCGGTAAAAAAGAGCATGGGCCGGATTTTCTGCTCAAAAACCGTCATCTTTGGCTGCGAACACCGCGGCAAATTGCCATCATGCGCATTCGGGATGCCCTCATCCGGCATATCAGAACCTATTTTTATACAAACGATTTCACCTTGATTGATTCCCCGATTCTCACCACAACCTGCGGCGAGGATACCTCCAGTCTGTTTTCGATCGACTACTTCGATCTGGGCAAGGCCTACCTGTCACAGACCGGGCAACTTTATCTGGAAGCGGCCATCTCCGGTCTCGGCAAGGTATACTGTTTCGGACCCACATTCAGGGCCGAACGTTCCAAAACAAGGCGCCATCTGACCGAGTTCTGGATGATCGAGGGCGAAATGGCCTTCTACGATCATAAGCAGAACCTCGACCTCCAGGAGGATTTTGTCTCTTATATTGTACAGAACACCATCAGGGATAAAGCCCAGGAACTGGCTGTCCTCGAACGCGATCTCGCCCCTCTGAAAAAGATCGAGGCACCCTTTAACCGCATAAGCTACGATGAAGCCCTGGACATCCTTCACAAAAACGGTTCGAATATTGAGTGGGGCTCAGATCTCGGAGGAGACGACGAAACCGTTATTACCAGGCTTTTTGACAAGCCGGTATTTATTGAAAGCTATCCCAAAAAGACCAAGGCCTTCTACATGAAGCAGGACCCTGCACGGCCCGAGTGCGTGCTTTGCGCGGATCTGCTGGCTCCGGAAGGATACGGGGAAATCATCGGCGGTTCGCAGCGTGAAGACAATCTCGACATTCTGATGCAATCAATTACCGATAACGGCCTCGATCCCGAGCGTTACGACTGGTATCTCGATCTGAGACGCTATGGTTCTGTCCCTCATTCCGGTTTCGGCCTCGGCCTTGAAAGAACACTGACCTGGATCTGCGGCCTTACGCATTTGCGCGAGACGATACCCTTTCCAAGAATGATCTATCGGGCATATCCGTAAGAGGTAATCCTATATTGCTGCAAAAAAATATGAAAGGTTGGAGCGGGAAACGGGATTCGAACCCGCGACTTTAACCTTGGCAAGGTTACACTCTACCACTGAGTTATTCCCGCGTCGAAAAGAACGTATATGCATTTACTCCCTTTTTGTCAAGATTGATTTCAGCCTGAGAAGCCATCCATCAAATAACAGCACCCTAAGCGGCCTGCCTTTTTTCTCTTTTCCAGCGAACTTCTTGCCTGCTCCTAAACAAACCTGGCACCAATTACAGCGATTATTTTTTTTCAGCGGTGCACATATGACGGCTCACGATTGCTTAATCGTTTAGAATCTGATAGTTTTTCAAGCTATTAATGCTATGAGAAAGGAGTCCTGATGAATGTTATCAAGATTATGCCTTGCCTTGATATGAAAGAAGGCCGGGTGGTCAAAGGTGTTCACTTCGTGGATATCAGAGACGCCGGTGATCCGGTAGAACACGCCTCGTTTTACCAGAAAGAAGGCGCAGATGAACTGGCCATGCTCGATATCGCCGCCACACTGGAAAACCGTACAACCAGGCTTGAATGGGTCAAAAACGTTTCCGCCGTCATCGATATTCCCCTGACCGTAGGGGGCGGCATCGCTTGCCTGAATGATATCGAAGACGTTCTAAAAGCCGGTGCCGGGAAGGTTTCCATGAATTCAGCCGCCATTAAGAATCCGGACCTTGTGAAAGAGGCGTCCGAAAACTTTGGCTCTGATACGATCACCATTGCCATTGATGCCTGCCGAAATACGGCCATGCCCTCCGGCTTTGAACTGGTGGTTTCCGGAGGAACCACCCCTATCGGCAAAGACGCTGTTGAATGGGCGAAGCAATGTGAAGACCTCGGTGCAAGCATATTGCTGCCTACCAGCATGGACGGAGATGGAACATTGAAGGGGTACGATCTTGAATTCACCCGGGCAATAGCTGATGCCGTGAGTCTGCCGGTAGTGGCATCCGGGGGCGCCGGCAGCCTGGATGACTTTTACCGGGCGGTCGTCGATGGCAGGGCGCAGATTCTTCTGGCAGCATCGGTATTTCATTTCAGGACATTCAGCATCCAGGAGGTAAAACAGTTCCTGAAAAACAAGGGCTTGGAAGTTCTTCTGTAGACGGATCGAAAAGCGGCTTCCAGCCATAAGCTGAGTCTTGCTCAGAAAAACGGCCCGTCGAGAATTACCAAGGGCCTTTAAGCTTTTTTCCCGAGCAGAAAATCCTTCTGCATATAAGCCGGGTTGGGATATGAGTAAAATCCCTGCCCGGTTTTGTTGCCTTTTGCTCCCCGATCCACATACTGTTTGAGAAAGTCGGTGTTTATCAAATCCTGCGGATCACCAGTGTGTGGAGCCCAAAAGTCAAGGACTTTCCAGACTGTATCCAGCCCAATCGAATCCATGATACCGAACGGCCCTATGGTTGTGCCCATCACTCCCATCCAGGCACGGTCTATGTCCTGGTATGATGTAATCCCATTAGCAGCTAATGTCTGCGCTGCCTTTAACAGGGCCATCAGCATGGTATTGAACACATATCCGGGATGTTCTTTTTGCAGGACAATGGCAATCTGAGAAATGCGCTCAGCAAAGGCCCGCAAACATTCAACCGTCTCTGGGGATGTTCCCGGATGAGGCATAATGTCCACTACATTGCTGACGCGTACATCATGAAAGTGCAGTGCAGCAAATTGAGCAGGTCTTCCTGTTGCCTCGGCTATCATGGATGGAACGAGAGAAGAGGTATTCGTGGTAAAAATTGTATGCACAGGGCAGATTATATTGAACTGTGCGAAAATTATGGATTTCAAATCGGGATCCTCAGGGATAGACTCGCTTAGCAAATCGGCACAAACGCCCGCTTCCTGGGGATCTATACTAGTTGAAATTCTCTTGCGTATACGCCCTGCCTCCTGCGGTGAAATAACTTCCAGGCTGAGCTTTTTTTGCAATAAACGCTCTATGCGCCGCATTGCATTTTCCAGAATATCACGGGTAAGATCGAACAGGATCACATCATAGCCAGACAACGCACATTGCCAGGCAATCTGATAACCCATAGTGCCGGCACCAACAACCAGCACCTTTTTTATATCATCTATCTGCATGCTAACCCTCCTTATTCCAGTTCATGTTTTTTTGGTTCCGCTACAACCATACCAGAAGAAATGCCCAACCAGCTTATCAATTTCCTATCAGAGCGTTGTCTGTTCAATTACATTCTTAGCTGTTTCTTCCAGGATATGAACCGCGTAAATTAGCGTCTGGAAACGTTCGTCCCTGGTTTGCCCATGATAGAAACGATAGTATATCTGCTGGGCAATGACAGCCAGCCTGAACAGCCCGAAGCAGTAGTAGAAATCGAAGTTGTATATCTGCTTTCCTGAGCGCTGCGCATAGCGGTCAATCAGTTCCTGTCTGGAAAGCGCCCCGGGAATATCGGTAGGCATCAGCCGCAGAGCCTGAAGGTTCGGAGAGTCGTCAGCCTGTACCCAGTATGCCAGCGAACAGCCCAGATCCAGCAGCGGATCGCCGATGGTCGCCATCTCCCAGTCGAGAATGCCGATGATCTCCAGCGGGTTATCCGGTGAGAGCACTACATTGTCAAACTTGTAGTCATTATGAACTATTGCAGGTTTGGGGCTGTCCGGTGGCTGTTTCTCCAGCAGCCACTGCATCACGTACTCACAGTCGGGTCCGTCTGGAGTGCGCGCCTGACGGTACCTTCCTGACCATCCTGCGACCTGCCTTCTGACATAGCCACCGGGTTTCCCGAAGTCCATAAGCCCCATTTCCATATAATCAAGGCCATGGAGTTCCAAGTGCACATCCAAAAGATTTTCACACAGTTTCCTGGCATTCTCCGGTGTGTAGTATAACCCCGCTGGTAAATCTTTCCTGAGGATAATACCCTTGATTCGTTCCATCACATAAAACGGACAGCCCATTACCGAATTATCCTCGTTATAGACAATGGGCCTTGGTGAATAGGGGAAATAGGGATGTAAGTCCGTTAGTATTCGGAACTCACGTTCCATATCATGCGCTGATTTTGCCTTGCGTCCGAAGGGCGGCCGTCTGAGAACCATTTCCATATCTCCGATCCGGATCATGTAAGTCAGATTGGAATATCCGCTCGGAAACTGGGTGATGGAAAGCCGGCCTTCAAGGCCGGGGATGCTATCCTTCAGGAATGCTTCAACCGTTTTCAGGTCAAGCTCTTCCCCGGAACGCATGTTTACCGGCTTGTCAATTATGTCCATATCCTCCCTCTCTCTTCATCTATTCACTGGCAAAAGAAATGCTGAGACAAAATCCATAAGAAAGCGGGCATAATCATCTACCGAGACCTGACGCCCGGCATACTTCCAGCGTTTAAGATACCAATCCTGTAGCATGGCCTTGATTGCTGCGGCCGTCAATTCCTGGCTCACATCAGCAAAAACCCCCTTATTTATTCCCTGCTCAATTATTTCAGAAAAAATGTTTTCGGTGAACAATTCTGCTTCAATGGCAAGCTTATGCTCATTCTTTTTCAGATTCTTGGTCTCCATATACGCAAAATAAAACCAGGACTGCATTACCTCCGTCAGGTAAAGATGGGTCTGGATTGCCCGTTTCATCCGTTCCCAGGGATCATCGATGCCCTTAAGCTGATCTACAATCACTCTCGTAATCACAGTTCGGCCCTGCCTCTGCAGCATGTCCAGCAGTTCTTCCTTGCTGTTGAAGTATGAATACAGAGCGCCCATGCTCAGCCCGGTTGCGGCGCTCAAGTCCCTGAGGCTCATTGCAAAAAAGCCCTTTTTGTTGCTCAGTTGCAAGGCAGCGTCAAAAATCGTGACCAGATTTTTTATTGCTACGCCCTCTTTCTTGATCTTGATGCTGTTTTTATTTTCAAGAAAAAGTTCACGGCAGATATCCTCTTTGGAGATACGCACCAGGCTCTTGAATGTCTCAAAATTCAAAGTCGGACTCCTTTGCGAAATACTCTACTTCACATCTCGTTCTTCATATTCGCGCAGAATTCGGCGTGCCACTGAAACCTTATGCACCTCATCAGCCCCGTCATAAATCCTGGCGGCGCGTTCATGCCGATAATAGAAGGGGATAATAATATCGTCGGTCATGCCAAGTCCGCCATGCACCTGCAGGGCCTTGTCGATTACCTTCTGCAAAACATTTGCTACAAAAAATTTGATAAGCGAAATGTCTTCACGGGCCTCTTTGACTCCCAGATTTTCAATCTTCCAGGCTGCATTCAGGGTCATCAATCTGGCCGCCAGAATATCGGCCGCACATTCAGCTATCCAGGATTGGATGATCTGTTTGGTGGCCAGCGTCTTCCCGTCAGGAGACATGACTCTGGTGGCGGCTCGTTTGCACATGAGATCAAACATACGCTTGCAGATTCCCAGCCAGCGCATGCAGTGATGGATCCTGCCCGGACCTAAACGATCCTGTGCGATCACAAAGGCATGACCCTCCGGCCCAAGCAGATTTTTCTGCGGTACGCGGCAATTTTGATACAGAATTTCTCCATGTCCGTTATAGTCGGTTCCCGCCTCGCCCATCACCGGAATATTGCGCACCTGATTGAATCCAGGGGTGTCAGTAGGTACAATGATCATGCTTGTCCGCAGGTAGGGCGGGTTATCGGGGTTGGTCAGCGCCATAACAATCGCAAATGCGGCGCCATCCGAAGAGGATGTATACCACTTCTGCCCGTTTATAACATAGTCTTCGCCATCCTTTACGGCAGTGGTGTCCATCATGACCGGGTTGGAGCCGGGCATCTCCACCTCGGTCATGCTGAAACAGCTTCTGATCTTGCCATCCACCAGCGGCCTGAGATATGTCTCCTTCTGCCCGTCTGTCCCATACTTGTAAAGGATCTCGATATTCCCGGCATCAGGAGCCTGGCAGCCAAATACGTAATGGGCAAAAGGACACCTCCCCAGTGATTCCGACACAAAGGCATGCTCGATCAGATTCAACTCCATCCCGCCATACTCTTTGGGATGGTTGGGAGCCCAGAGTTCCATTTGCTTGACCATGTTACGTTTTTCCGCGAGCGTTGGGAGCATTTCCCGGAAGGTTTTGTGTAAAAATTCAGGCTCAAGAGGAATCAGTTCCTTATCCACGAATTCGTCCATCATGCCGGTTATTACTCTGATTTTTTCCGGTACTTCAAAATCCATTCTTCCCTCCTTGTTATTGCTGTCTTCCTGTATCTATCAGCGATACGTAATCATTGATGCATCATTGTGTAAGTCCAGGTGAGATATCACATTAAAACCTTCCAGCGTAATCTGTTCATCGTTGTACATCAAGCGGGTAACCGAGCTGTTCATGATCAGCCAGTTCAGCCGCATTGTATTCTCGTCTGACAGGCCTAGGGCCAACTGCATAGCCGCCGCAATGGGTCCGCCTGATGTGAAAATCATTACCCGCCTGCCCCGGCCTTCTTCCTTGATAATGTGCTTGATGCCGGCATGCACCCGAGCCGTAAACGCCCGCCAGGACTCCATTTCCGGCTGCTCGTAATCAGCGCTAATCCATCTGAGCATCACCTGTTCAAAAACCCGCTGAAAGGCTTTCTTCTCTGCGTACATGGCATCCAGATCATGCTGAAGGGAAGGGTTCCTTTGGAGCAGTTGCGGAATTATACCCATGATAATCTGCCGCGAATTGTATTCATTGAGTTCGGCAAGCTCTTTTGGCTGTGGTGCCGACATGCCTCGATTGCGGAAGCATTCAAGCACCTCCCGTGCTGTATGGTATTGACGCGCAAGGGTGCCACACCAGACTGAATCAAGGCGAAATTCAGTCCGGGTCAGATATTCTCCGAGCAGGCGAGCCTGCCGAATGCCTAGCGCAGAGAGCTGGTCGTAGTTGTCATCGCCAAACGATGCCTGGCCATGCCTTACCAAAAACAGAACACTCATATACAACCCTTTCTTTTTAAAACTACTGAAGTGCAGCTGATGTGTCAACAAAAAAGAGCGAGCGTTCGTTTTTTATGACTTGCAAACCCAGATCCAATCATCTAGCATGTTATGTGGTTACAAATAGGAGTATATCTAACATCATGAAGATCTTGGTATGCGTGAAACAGATTTCTGACACGGATGACATCGTCCGCATAGATGCTTCCAGGGCATGGATCGAATATCATGAAAAAACTTCCTTCAGAATGAACCGCTATGATGAGTACGCCTTGGAAGAAGCCTTGCGGATCAGGGAAAAATATCCCGAAACATCCATTGATGCCATCTCGCTGGGGCCTGCTCGGGCAGTATCTACCATCAGAAAAGCACTGGAGATGGGAGCTGACAACGGAATTCACCTCCTTGCCGAACAGAACTCGTTCATCAGCCCGAGTGAAATTGCCACTTTGATCGCAACCGTTGCCAAGCCCAAAGGATACAGCCTGATTTTAGCCGGGGTGATGGCCGAAGATGACATGTTCTGCCAGACAGGCCAGTTGGTCGCCGCCATGCTTGGTTTGCCCTGTGCCACATCGGTTATCTACCAGGAACGTTTCGAAAATGGCAAAACCTTGTATGTCGAGAGGGAGATCGAGGGCGGACAGAGAGAATGCCTTCATATAGATCTGCCCGCTGTTCTCACTATTCAGTCAGGCATCAACCGGCCACGCTATCCCTCGCTTTCCAACGTGCTCAGGGCCCGCAAACAAGAGATTCTCCGGCTCAACATCAAAGACCTGCGTCAGCCGGAACCGTGCGAGTGCCTCGCGTGCCTTTCTTACCCGCAAACTCAACTGAAGGGGGAATTCATCCAAGGATCTCTGGAAAACAAGGCCCGCACCCTGTTAAGGGTTCTGCATCAAAAGGCATTATTGTGATAAAGGAATCCACATGAAGGCCCAGATAGTGATTGTTGCACAACATACATCTGGTCAGGTCGATCCGGTCACCTATGAAGTTATTGCCTGCGCTCAAGAACTCGGGCGAAAGCAGAATTTTGCATCCATAGTCGTTGTTCTGGGCAAAAAAACCCGCGGACTGGCACAAGAAATCGCCGATACATGCGGACTAGAGATAATCGGAATCGAAAATGAAGCCCTTGAAATGTACAATGCCGAAGCTTACAGGGCAGCACTTGGCGAGGCTTTAATGCAACTCCATCCTGCCTACATTGTTCTGCCGCACACCTCCATGGGCTACGATCTGGCAGCTCCTCTCTCCATCGATCTGAAAGCGGCGTGCATTACAAGCGTCGAGGCTATCTTAACGACGGATCATGCCGTATCGTTTCAGCGCTCCCTGTTTTCCGGTAAGATTATTGCGCAGATCGTGCCCTGCAAAACGCCCGCTGTTCTTACTATCCAGCCGGGAGCCTGGAGAGCAGAGAAGGAGAAGGTGACACATACCGTCGAAATATGTATCACTCAGATGCATTTAAAGCCAACATCAACGAAAACCATATGCATGAAGCCATCTGAACATGAAGGACTTGACCTCAATCAGGCAGATGTTATTATTGCGGCCGGAAAGGGCATCGGCAATGAGGAGAATCTGTCACTTATCTTTGAGCTGGCAAAAATTTTCCCCAATAGCGCTGTGGGCAGCTCACGAACCGTATGCGACCAGGGTTGGCTGGGATACCAGCACCAAATCGGATCTACCGGTAAAACCGTGGCCCCGAAACTCTATGTCGCCGTGGGAATTTCAGGCGCCATTCAACATATAACCGGAATGAAAGACTCCCAGGTGATAGTTGCTATCAACAAAGATCCGAACGCATCCATCTTCTCGGTTGCCGAATACTGCATCGTGGAAGATTTAGAAGCTTTCATACCCGCGCTGCTTGATGAATACCGGCAGTTGAAATCCGGTCAGAAGTAGATGTAATAAAGCGCTTTGCCGGGTGCAGACCCGGAATTTTATTTTAAAATGATAAATTAAAATACATTTAGGAGGTTATATATGGCTGATAAATTTGTCAGTGAACGCAATCTGAAGTTTTTACTCTATGAAGTTTTCGATGTCGAATCACTCACCTCGTTTCCCTATTTTCAGGACCACTCTCGGGAAACCTTTGACCTGGTCATTTCCACAGCGCTTAAATTGGCCAGCGACATCATGTTTCCGGCCTTTAAAACGCTGGATGAGGACCCCCCTCAGTTTGTAGATGGGACAGTCAAGGTCCATCCGATTGTGAAAACCTACATGAGAGCGGCTGGAGAGGGCGGCTGGATCAATGCCTTTCTTTCCTATGAACACGGCGGCCAACAGATCCCTAATGCGGTTCTGTCCGCGTGCCGTTTCATATTTGAAGCGGCCAATTATTCACTGAGTGTTTTTCCGCTCCTGTCTACGGGCGCCGCCCACCTGATTACATCCTTTGGCTCACAGGAATTGAAGGATGCCTATCTGGAAAAATTGTTTTCAGGAGATTGGCAGGGCACCATGGCACTTACCGAGCCCCAGGCCGGAAGTTCGCTTACGGACATTACCACGACTGCCGAACCGACAGATAATGGCTGCTACAAACTTAAAGGGCAGAAAATCTTCATCTCGGCCGGTGAGCATGATGCCGTAGATAATGTAATCCACCTTATGCTGGCCAAGATCAAAGGCGCTCCCCCCGGGATCAGGGGCATATCTCTGTTCGTGGTTCCGAACAGGCGTATTACTGATAACGGCCAGCTCGAATTCAATGATGTGAATTGTACCGGAATCTATCACAAGCTCGGCTACCGGGGATCACCGATCACCCAGTTGAGCCTTGGTGATGAAGAAGACTGCCGCGGCTGGTTGGTCGGAGAGCCCCATCGGGGTCTGTCCTATATGTTCCAGATGATGAACGAAGCCCGTATTGATGTGGGCCTGGGAGCTGCAGCTATTGCTACCGCGGCCTATTATGCATCCCTTGCTTATACCATGGAACGTCCGCAGGGCAGGAAAATCACGGATAAAGACCCCTCCAAGGGACAGATTCCCATCATCGAGCACGCCGACGTGAAGCGCATGCTGCTTTACCAGCGGGCGATTGTTGAAGGAGCATTATGCCTGATTATTCAGGCATGCAAATATACTGACTTAATTCGGGTAACCGAGGGCGAGGAAAAGACACGCTTGGAGCTTATGCTCGATTTGCTGACACCTATTGTCAAAACCTATCCCTCGGAGATGGGAATTCTCTCCATCTCTCAGGGATTGCAATGCCTGGGAGGCTACGGCTATTGTGATGAATTCCCATTGGAGCAGTATTACCGTGACTGCCGCATCCACCCAATTCATGAGGGAACCACCGGCATTCAGGGCATGGACCTGCTGGGCAGAAAGGTCGTGATGAAAAACGGCCAGGCGCTTTTGTTCTTCATTGAAGAAGTTACCAAAACCATCAAGAAAGCCCGCGACATCAGCGACCTTAAGCCATACGCCGAAGAACTTGCCCAAGCTATTACTGAATTACAAGAGGTTACCAAACATTTGACAGGACTTGCGATTCAGGG
>JAFGIF010000266.1 GCA_016929755.1 Deltaproteobacteria bacterium
AAGGATGATCGACAGTGTTAAACCGGTCCGGCTTGACATCAGCGGATCAGTGGCCCCAATGCTCACATAGCCCGACCACAGGTATGGGTGGGCTCCCAGTTGATCGGCCTCCGCCAGGTACTCCAGCTTAGCTTCACAAAGCGCTTCATCGATTTCCATACCTGAAACAAGATTTTTATAGAACTTCGTCATGAGGATCGAACCCGACTGGTCTTCTACGGCCCATAAGGTCATGATGATGCTGGGTACACCGGCAAAAATAAACCCGCGGGCCATACTCATGATCCCTTCCCCTTTCCTCATTTTTCCATATCCGGTATTACAGGCACTCAGCACAGCCATCCTTGCATTTAGCTGCATATTGAAGATTTCATAGGCATTGAGCAGGCCATCATTGGACTCAAGAGTGTCGTTGTTCAGTGCAAACACAAGTTGTGAATACAGGGGATTGTCGTCGTTGATAAGGGTATGCATGGCAAGGTGAAGGATATCATAGTGAGGAGCCTCCTCCCGAAAGGCTTGCTCCGTAGCGTCAAACCCCTCATATCGGTCGCAATCGACAATGCTGCTGATGTTCTGCAACTCCGTGGCAATGTACTTCAGGGGTACCAGATAGGTGGAATAATCGCGAAACGACGGGAATTTCTCGCTGCTGATCTCCCCTACATGCTCGTATGTAGGGGCAAATGCCAGCAGTTTCCGTCCGGTTGTCCTTTTAACCCCCTTATCATCATAGAATAAGGTTGCCGAATATGAATAAGTAATCCTGTAATCATAGATAAGATATGGCAATGACCTGTAGTCCATTACGGCAAGGTCAGGTTTTGCCGTAAGCAAGGCCTCAAAAGGAATGTAGCCCTGCTCCCCGTCGGGAATGATGATTAACTCCTTCCCGCTTAGCATCTCTCCAACGGGTAGAAAAAATACCCGGTATAGCTGATGTGCAGCCTCGACATAATTCCGGTAGTCATCAATCGTGTTGCTGTAAAAATCATTGTCCCTGAGAAACTGACTCAGCACATCCACCTGCCCCTTAAAACCCGGTCCCAACGACGACCTGGTAATCATGTATCCACCATCAGCGATTATAAAAATAAAGATGGAGGTGTCATTCAGAGAATACTCAATGAGCGCCTTACCCTTATCAAGTTTATTCATTACCCCCTGCAGACTGATCACCTGATTATTATATTTAGAGGCATACTCGGGAAATTCCTCCCTGATGATGTCGTTCAGGCTGTCAAGCTTCTGGCTGAGGTCAAGAATTTTTCCCTGCCAGATGGCGAGTTTCGAAGAATCAGGTTTCTCGCGCTGCCGCTCCTCAAAGAGTTTTTTCTTGTAAAAGTCGGTCTCACTTTTCAGGTCCCTTTCCATATGCTGGATAGAGGGAGAAATTCCGAGGTTCTTCTTGTTTTCAAGCTCCTGCAACGAAGCCAGCAATACCGACGATTTGCTCTTCTCGGCGTACATAAAGGCCTTGCCGGCATATTCGTCACTGCCCGTCAGCTTGTAGAGATCGTATGCAGTATTGATGGCCGTTTCGAAACCAGCCCGGGCATATTCGGCCATGTAGAGTTTGCTTTCCTCACTGGCATAGTTGAAGCGCATCTTTTCGCTCAAAAGACTGGCCAGTTCAAGTGCCTCAAGCGATTCTTTGAGGGCCCCCACATCACCGTCCTTCCGGGATAAGGCCGCCAGGGCATTGGCTTTGCCCATAAGGGCTTCGAGCAATGCCGGATGCGAAACGATTTCACTTTCGGGAGATGGATTAGTGGCCGGATCATCCTCATCGAAATCGAACACTGCTGCCTTTACCGCCTGCTGGTAACTGCCCACGGCTTCTTCGGGCTTATTATTGGCAAGTTGCCATAAGCCAATTTGCCGGTAGCATTCCGAAATAACAGGATGCTTGTCGGGATAGTGTTCATGGGCAAGAGACAGGGCTTCTTCGAGGAAAGCCCGGGCCTTTTCACTTTCCCCCATCTTCTGAAGAATGACACTGTAATTATTG
The DNA here is from genome assembly GCA_016929755.1 of Deltaproteobacteria bacterium. Lineage (GTDB taxonomy): Bacteria > Desulfobacterota > Desulfomonilia > UBA1062 > UBA1062 > JAFGIF01. The sequence continues at coordinate 2,012 of JAFGIF010000266.1, forward strand.
TATACACTGATAAGCTGATGACTGCCACGGCCCTCCTCTATCTTGGTCTGTATGGAAAGTTCGTAGAAATAATCTGCCGAATCAAGTTTTCCAAGATATTCATAAGCACTGGCACAATTGGCATATAAAATATCCAGTCCGGCCTCTCCGTGTTTCATCTTCTGCGCTATCCCCTTCTTGTAATAATCCAGGGCCTTGCGCCATTCCCTGATGCCAAAATATATGTTCCCGATGTTGTTGTAGATGATATTGGCAGTGTTGGGCGACACATCACCGTTATTGATGATGTTCTCAGCAGCCAGCATATATTGCAGCGCGAGTTCATAATCCTGCATCTGCTTCTGCACAATGCCCTTGTTCATGTATATCTGGGCCAGTCCAGGGCAAAGAGGCCCACATTGACTTTTAACGATGTTCTCCGCCTCTGAATATACCCTCAGGGCATCGCTATACCTGCCAAGCATCTTGTAAATGATGCCGAGGTTGTTACGCGCCTTCTCCGACAGGGGATCTATTTCAAGAATGGATAGAAACGACTTTTCAGCAGCATCGAAGTTACCCTGATTGGCATAATGCCGGCCATGGTCATTGATCGAATCGATTTCAGCAGCATGATCTTCCTGTCCAGCTATACTGAAAGGAAAGAAGAATAAGACAGTTAAAAAGAGAAATAAAAAAAACCTTCGTCCCATGCTGCTAATTTAGGAACGAAAGTTAAATAATTTAATCGAATTCTGTATATTTATTCTTCCGGACAACGTAACCCATTGTCCGGAAGCAGAATATATCTTTAATACAATTGAAAGCTTTTACATCCAGGCATCTTCATCTTCAGTAGTGGTATGGCCTTGCTGATTGTCGCCGCCAAAAATCTTGCTCATTTCAAGTTCATTCAGGATAGAAACGTTGCTGAGGTCTTCTGCTAAAGTTTTCATTTGATAATGCTTTTTAAATTATTGAATCAAGACTTTTTTTGTTTTTGCCAGGGAGCCTTTACCCTCCCAAGCACTTATTAATACGCAGAAAGGCAAAAAGGTAACCCTATGAATGAAAAAAAAATTTAAAAAAAAATATAATCATCGATAAAAATCAATATATAACGCTGATATTCAATAATTTAAAAAATGTATTTTTTTTGAAAAAATTTTCATTTTTTTTGTAAAAAACGACAAACGGGAAATAAAAAACCCCGTGTGAACGGGGTAGAAGATGTGGGATGTACTGGAATCGAACCAGTGACCTCATGCCTGTCAAGCATGCGCTCTAAACCAACTGAGCTAACACCCCATAAAAATTGTGGCAAAAATAATAATTATTCCTAATTTTATGCTCTTTATTACCAATTTTATAAGGCAAGATGAAAAAGATATGGATATTCCTGATATCTATCCTGATGGTATATTCTGTAATTGCCCAATCCAACAGTTACAGGATCTTGCTCAGGGTTGAGGGATACAGTGATACCCTTGCATACCTCGGTCATTATTTTGGCGACAAGCTCTCCATATCCGACACCGTATCTGCCCTTGAGGGCGAAATCCGCCTGACAGGTGATGAACCTCTTAAGCAGGGTGTATATTTCATCGTCAGCCAGGATAAACGAAAGCTGTTCGAATTCATTATCGGAAAGGATCAGGAATTTGAAATACAAACCTCTTTGACTGCCTCCGCCCATGATGCGATGGTGAGCGGTTCGACCGATAATGAGCTTTTCTTCGGCTACCTGCGTTTTAACCGGGAGAGTTATGAAAGAATCAAAACCCTGCAATCAGGTTTGCAAAAACTTGATGCAAATAACGACAGTGTAAGGATAATCAGGGAGCAGATCAATGAGATCAACACACAAAACATTGATTATAAATTAAATATAATTAACAATAATCCTGAATCTTTTGTTGCGCTTCTTTTTAATGCCATGCGTGAGCCTGAGGTGCCTGATTTTTTTCTTCCCAACGGGCGCCACGACAGCCTGGCCACGTATCTATATTACAGGAATCATTATTGGGATCATATTGATCTGGGTGATGACCGGTTCCTGAGAACGCCGGTATTTCATCGAAAGCTTGAAATGTATTTCAGTGAAGTGATCCCTGCACACCCCGACAGCATTGTCGGAGAAATTGATAAGATCATCGCGAAAACCAAGGAAAACGATGAAATGCGCAATTATCTGCTATGGTATTTCACCAATCGCTACGAAACCTCCAATGTGATGGGCTACGACAGGATCTTTGTTCATATGGTGGATCATTATTTTACCGGACGTTCATACGACTGGCTTCACCCGGTTGTTCAGGAAAACATGATCGCGCATGTGGATAAGTTGCGTAAACTTCTTATTGGCGAGTACGCCCCGCAGCTGCTGATGGCCGATACCGCAAATAATTTTATAAACCTGCACACGATCGACGCCGAATACCTTGTCATCATCTTCTGGTCAAGCACATGCGGAGAATGCAGGAGTGAATTAAAAACGCTTAATGATTTGTATCTGGAAACAGATGTAGACCTGAAAGTTTTTGCCATCAACACCGATACCTCGTTCAGCAAGTGGAAGGAATATATAAAAAAACACAAGCTTGACTGGATACATGTGAACGGAAACCTGAGTCTCACGGGCGACTACCATGATATATACGACATTTACAGCACGCCTGTGATCTATCTTCTGGATGAGCAAAAGGTGATCATCGCCAAACGCATTGCAGCAAAAAACATAGCAGCGTTCATGGGAAGGAATAAAAAAGGAAAAACTAATTAACGGTATGCTTCATAATATAGAAAATATAATGTATTTTGCAGAACCTTTTAGGCAAGAGCACGTATTAGGAAAAATAGTATAATAAGGCGATACGGCATTAATTACAGGTCATTTCAGGAGTAATGCCGTTAAATAAATAACCAAAATCAAACATGATGATGAAAGCCAACCGCAAATTCAAGAAGGTTTACTTCCTAAACCTTTTCTTTCTCATGGTCTTTTTCATTCTTGGTCAGATGAACTCAAAAGCCCAGTGCAGTGCAAATGCAGCATTTAACGGGTCGCTGGTAGCATGTTCTACCGTGCAGTTTGATGACCTTTCCTGGGCCGCACCCAATTACACTATCGTTGCATGGGATTGGGATTTTGGCGACGGGAACTTTTCAAATGTCCAGAATCCACAGCATGTGTATACCCCTGGCTCCCCTTACATTGTAACGCTTACCGTTACCGCAGACTCATCAGGGGTTACCTGTCAGGACGTTGCCACGGAGGTGGTCATCGTTCCGGGACTTCCCACAGTCTATTTTACCTGGGACCCGGAACCCACCTGCCTGGGAACGGCCACATATTTTTATGGAACATCGGGAAATCCTATCGTTACCTGGAACTGGGATTTTGGCGACGGGTTCTTTTCAACCATTCAAAACCCGGTACACAACTACCTGCTCCCGGGAAGTTATACGGTCAGCCTGTTGGTCACGGATGTGAACGGATGTTCCGACACGGTTACCCACCAGGTTAACGTGGCTGATATCCCTGACGTGGATTTCACTTTTTCGCCGGATCCAACCTGCCTGAACAGTGTGACTAATTTTTACGGTACCAGTTCGGTGTCTTCGATCGTCACTTCTTGGACATGGGATTTCGGCGACGGCGGCATGGCTTATACCAAGAATGCCATACATACCTATACCTCCCCTGGCACTTACATGGCCACACTCATGATCACCGATACATCGGGATGCAGTAACTCGGTGACCTATCCTGTTGAGGTAAATCCCCTGCCAACGGCCAATTTTTTCCATGATGCCCCGGCCTGCCTTAACGATTCGGTGCACTTTACCAACCT
>JAFGIF010000042.1 GCA_016929755.1 Deltaproteobacteria bacterium
ATGCATCAAAGGCAGGATTTTCAAACTACCTCGAAGGGCTCGCCCTTGCTCTGAAATCAAAGGGAGTTCATGTAACTAATGTGCGTTTCGGATTCGTCGATACGAAAATGGCCAAGGGTGACATGAAGCCGTTTATGATGGGCGTGGAGAGGTCCGTAGAACACTTGTTTGCATGCATCGAAAAAAAGCCGGTTCGATATACTGCCCCGAAGATCATGATCCCCCTGGTGAAATTTCGCGCCTGGATGTTGAGATTGGGCATTTTGTATCATAGCCTGAAAGGCATATAACCCGACTGAGTTGCTATACTGACCTGAACACCGGGAATAGGTATCCGGCCGACAAAGTAATCAGCTATCATGGTAAATTTATATGAGCAACAAAACATTGAAGGAGGTTGCAATGGATTTTGTAAAGATATTAAAGAATGCGGGTTTGGCAACCATGCCATGTTGCTGCAAAAAAAGATCTGTGCCGGCGGTGAATTCCAATGATGGTATTATCTGGGTTCGGTAGGAAACCCGTTTTTTTCCCATGTTTTCCAGCCGCCTTTCAGAACATAAATCTGCTGGAAACCCATTTTCTGCATTTTGCGTGCAACTTTGTTGCTGGTGAATTCCAGGGGACAGGCACAGTACAGCACATACTTTTTCTCCGTGTCATACTTCTGGCCCCAGGATGACACTTCATAGGGATCTTCACGCAGAGCTTCTGCTATTTTCTTCTCACTTTGTTCCCAATGTGCCGGGCGGCGTACATCCAGGATAACAAGATCAATTTCATCAAAAATGGCAATGAGTTCGGAATCCGAAATCTTTTCAATGCCGTCTGCCCGGAGTGGGGTTGTGATAACGGCAATGCAGGTAAAGAACACAAAAAAGAAAACCTGAAACAATTTTAATTTCATTCAACGCCTCCTTCAAACATAATGGAAAAAAGGTCCACACACAGTCTATGATAAAGCCATTCCTTCCAAGGTCAATAGCCGGGCTTGGTTATACTTGACTCTCTAATGTCTGTGGTTACTATCTATGGATATGGAGCGGTTCAATAAAAGAGGGATGTTGATTATTCCGAATCCCATAATGGCTAAGGATGCAGTCCATGAAAAGAGCCTTGTTGTTGGTCAATTGTATTGCCCCGAAGGTCACGACCTCATAAACCGACGGGTTGTATTTAACGGGTACCCGGGGATTCTGATCAAGGTACAAAGGGGCAGTGTAACGGGACTGGTTGGTCTGAGTCCCATATGCGGTGATCATGCCCGCATCTCGATTGATATAGATCTATCAAGCGGCGAGATCATGGAATTTTTCTGTCCCGTGTGCGACACTTTACTTCCCGTGCATTCACCGTGCAGTTGTGGAGCGGACCTGATTGCCTTTTTTACTGAACCCGGGGTTGATTTTACCAACTGTATCGGAATCTGCAGCCGGGTAGACTGTAAGAATTCACAGATCCTCATCAACGATGAACTGGTTTCGTTTTCAATGATCGATGCATTCTGATTGATGTTTCGACTGGATTTAAATTGTTTTATTGAAAATATGGTTTCTTAATCACAGTCTGATAAAGAAAAACCAAGCCGGACACCTTCGCGTTTTAGTGATGTATACTAAGCATAAATCTGTGCTATAATTTTACAATGCTTGGCATATATACAGGCATAGTCGATGAGCATGGGTTCCGGAGGTTGGAAAATGTCTGAAGGCGTTGATGTTATTATCATTGATGATGAACAGGGTGTTTGCGATATTATTGCAGAAGGCATCTCTAAATTTTATACATGGGGTGATATTCTTTGCTATACAAATATCGATGAGGCCGTAAACTACTGCCTCAATCGTGAATACGGTGTGGCAATTTTCGTCCTGGATGTCTTTGTGGGGCAGACGAGCGGGTTTTATTTTCTGGACTCTATCGAAAAGAAATTCCCCATGGCACGCGATGATACGATCATGATTACCGGGTATGCCGATAATGATATTGTGGATATGTGTATCGCCTCCGGGGTAAACTATTTGCTCGAAAAGCCCATAAAACCCTATGCCCTGCAGTTATCTGTTCGCGCCATTTTGGCTAAGTATCTGAGATTTGCAAAGAAAATCCTGCAAGATCCTGAATTTGCCGAGGGTGTGGTCGCAAACCTTTAATGAAGATCAGGCGGGCCATACCTTTTTAAAGTTTTTTCCGGCCACGAAACAGTACGGGCATTCATCAGGCGCTTCATCCCCCACGTGAATATATCCGCACATCGGGCATCGCCAGGCAGTTTGAGAGTCCATTGCTTCCTGGAAATCCTTGTCCTGGTCATCCCATCTGAAGATCGGTAAATCATCCAGGGCTGGCATTATGGGCTGATACGATCCCGTGATATGACCCGACAGGATAAGATGCTGGATCTCGGATGTTCCTTCATAGATGCTGAGTAATCTCACGTCTCGCAGCAATTTTTCGATCGGGTACATTCTGGTGTATCCATATCCGGCAAAAATCTGCAATGCATCGCTTACTACCTGCAATGCCGCTTCGGATGCATACAGTTTGGCGATGGATGCCGAAATATTGGTTTTTATCGTCTGGTCGATCTCCCAGGCTGCTTTCCAGGTAAGCAATCTGGCTATTTCAACCTTCATGTACATCTCGGCCAGTTTGAACTGGATCGACTGGTTGGCGCTAATCGGTGATCCGAAGGTATGGCGCCGTTTGGCATAGTCGAGGGCAAACTCCAAAGCCGAGCGTGCGGCTCCGACCCCGAATGAACCGATGATGGGTCGCGTCCGGTCGAATGTTTTCATGGCGAGCACAAAGCCTTCACCCGGTTCGGCCAGAATATTTTCTTTAGGCACCCTGGTATTTTTAAAATTGATGCCGGCGGTATTCGAGGTGCGCTGCCCCATTTTGGGAATGTGTTTTCCTATACGAACACCTTCCCAGTCTTTCTCAACGACAAAGGCACAGATACCCTTATGTTTGGATTGAGCATCGACGGTAGCGAAGATGGTCATATAATCGGCGTATCCTCCGTTTGTAACCCAGTATTTGGTGCCGTTCAGGATATATCCGTCGCCATCCTTCGTTGCTTTGCAGCGCATCGATGCCACGTCGGAACCCATGGTCGGCTCCGAGGTGGCAAAGCACATCAGCTTGAAATTGGCCGCAATTTCCCGCAGGTATTTTTCCTTGATATGCTCTTTATTCGAAATCATGATCGGGGCCATTCCCAGTGAATTGTCAAATATCGAGGTGGCAAGCCCGGAACAGGCGGCTGCGATTTCTTCTACTGCAATGGCTCCTTCCACCAGACCATACCCCTTGCCGCCATACTTTGTGGGAATATCCGCATTCATAATTCCGGCATCAAAGGATTTGCGCAGAATAGACAGGGGTGGCTTGTCAAGTTCATCATAAAACCAGGCCACGGGCAGTATTTCCTTGCGGGCGAACTCCCTTACTTTCTTTTGTAATTTCATTTGTTTTTCGCTTAATGAAAAATTCAGCATAATAGACTCCTTTCTGGTTAATCAGGGCGCTTAAGGTTCCTGGTGTGACATTTTATTCATAACGTTATCTGTTGCTATTAAAGATAATGTGGGCAAGAAAAGTGTCAATCAAAGCGCGTATGGTTTCATGTTCAGACCGGGTGAGATCGTTAAGCCGTCCTAAAAAAAGATTTGAGACAATCCTTCCCGCCATCAGTGAGGAATAACTTTCCTCTTGCTCTATCATCCTGTGTATTTTTTTTCAAATTTCTCGGAGATCTTCTCTTTTATACTCAATAAGTGTTATAATTTTATCATGAGAATTTTATTGACATGGTAATTTATCACTGTTGATTTCATAAGGAGAGATACATGCCAAAAAGAATAGTCAAGATGACAATTCTTATATCGTGCCTGGTAATGCTGTACGGATGCAGTGCAATGAAGTGGCGGGCGGCATCCATGGCCCTTGACCTGCCGACTTCCAGCTACGGGGTGAAGGTGGAAAAGAATGTTGCCGTGGAGATGAGCGACAAAGTGAAATTGTATGGCGATATTTATCGCCCTTCAAAGGACGGTAAATATCCTGTTATTCTGCTCAGAACTCCCTATGACAAGCACAACAAGGTCCAGAAATATGCTCTTATGGGGAAAGTCTTTGCATCTCACGGATACATTTTCATGGTGCAGGATGTGCGCGGCAGATACATGTCCGAGGGTGAATTTGTTCCTTTTGTAAATGAATCCGAGGATGGTGCCGAAACCATTCGATGGGCGGCCCGCCAGAGCTGGTCAACCGGCAGGGTGGGCATGTTCGGCCTTTCATACCATGGTTCGACCCAGTGGCTGGCGGCAGTGGATGCACCAGAGGCTTTGAAGGCCATTGTGCCCTGTGAAACCTCGCAGGACATGTATCGCTTGTGGGTCAATGAGGGCGTTTTTAAATTCAATCAGCTCTATTTATGGCACTATTTTAACGAAGGCAGGGAGGAAAAGCCGGATGATATCTTAAGCCTGAACGATGAATTACATGGTTTACCCCTGGTTGAGGCCGATGATATTGCATATGGAAATAACCAAATTTACAGCGAGTATATCCGGCATCCGGTCCCGGGTGAATTCTGGCGCAGGATGAGTGTGGACGACAAGGTGCAAAATATCAGGGTGCCGGCTCTTTTGATTGCCGGCTGGAATGATCCCTTTGTTGAGGCCATGCTTGATGACTATAACCGAATTAAACGATCAGGCGGCAGTGAGCAGGCTAAAACAAGCCGGATCATCATTGGGCCATGGGAACATAATACCAGGACGAAGTTTAAAACCCTGGATTATGGCAAGGACTCCCGCTTTACCAGGATAATGATTCACGTGCTGCGCTGGTATGATTACTGGCTGAAAAGCGAGGATAACGGCATTATGGAGGAAGACCCGGTTTTGCTCTTTGTAATGGGGCAAAACTCATGGCGCAGTGAAAAACAGTGGCCGCCGGAGCGAACCGCTTATGTCCGCTACTACCTGCGAAGTAATGGGAATGCCGGAGACGAAGCAGAAGGCGGAAAACTCTCAGTAACAGAACCGGGAGTCGAAAGGTTTGATACCTATATATATGACCCTGCAAATCCCGTCCCAACCATCGGCGGTGAAGCCGTGTACGAGAACATGCTCCCGGGACCGGCTGATCAGCGCAGTATTGAACAGCGGCCCGATGTGCTGGTATATACATCCGAGCCTTTGCACAATGATATGGAAATCACGGGAAATGTCAGCCTTGTTCTATATGCCTCATCCTCTGGCGTTGATACTGATTTCGTGGCCAGGTTATGTGATGTATATCCTGATGGCAGATCGATCGGCCTGACCACCGGCATTGTACGTGCCAGATACAGAGCTTCTCTGGAAAGCCCGGAATTGCTGGAAAATGATACAGTTTATCATTTTGAGATAAATGTGGGTGCTACAAGCAATGTTTTCAAAAAGGGACATCGTCTCCGTCTGCATGTTACCAGTTCGGATTTTCCCAGGTTTGACAGGAACCTCAACACCGGCGATGAAACAGGAATTACATCGAAAATGATCAAAGCTTCGCAGCGGATTTACCACGATACCGGGCAAGCCTCGTATCTGGTTCTGCCGGTTATACCAGAATAAATCCAATAGTTGTTTATTGCGAGTAATTCAAGAATATGCAAAAGGCTAGGTACATAAAGATTATAGTAAGTATGGATTTTCTATGCGGGGGAAATAAATACTGCAAACTTACTGCTAGATAACTTCATTACATAATTCCTGCCACATAGTATCGTTGGAGGTATCAGCAATC
>JAFGIF010000267.1 GCA_016929755.1 Deltaproteobacteria bacterium
ATACCCATACAGCGCTGAATGCAGAAACCGACCTTTCTGCACAGGGCACGGGTCATATTCTGTTTTTTATGGAGATCGTCGGTGTTTTGATGAACATGACAGAACCGGTTGATGGTTTGGCCTGTAATATGCGACGTGGCAGTGCACAATCCTTTCAGCTCCGGGTCCGTCACGGCATCGAATGTTGCCCCCATGGTATTGATGGCATGTCTCTGGCATTCATCATCGCGGTCTATTTTGTTTCCATCCAAGTAGAGATTTCTTCGCATTTTTCTCAACCCATCAATATATTGTTCCTTGGTTCTCATATCTCCCTCCTTTTTGAATCTTAAGAGCTCTGTTTCTTATTCTTCCATGACAATCATGTCACGATTTTGGTTCCTCGATAGTAATATCCTGATCTTCGGTCAGCTTGGTATCGCCTGAAAGATGAATATGAAGAGAAAGGTCCCTGGAATGCGATTCAGCCCTGATGCCGCAGAGTATCATATCAACGAGAGGATCGACATGTTCCACCAGGTTGGATGGTGAACCAAGGAGGTGCCATCTGATGCACAGGTGTTCAATGGTACCGAGAATCATTGCCCGAACGAGATATGGATCGGTTTCCTTTTTGAATGAGCCATTATCAATGCCTTCCTGAATGCACACCAGCAGCATATGTGCAATGCCCCTGATTTTATCGTATGATTTGGTTTTCAGAAAATTTCTGTTTGTTTTGAGATGAAGCATAACCAGTGCAGAATAGAGAGGATTTTTTTCATAAAGGGTCATATACCCCTGAACAATAGCCCTCAGCTTGCTTTCAGAGCCTCTGAGGAAGGGCAGGATCTTCTCCATATCCCGAACAGGCTCCTCGGTTATCTCCTCCGGGATGGTAAACAGCAGCTCTTCCTTGGTGTTGAAGTACTCATACACCGTTGCGTCGGAGACCCCGGCGGCCTTGCTTATCTCAGAGATTGTCGCGTCTGCGAAGCCCTTTTCCGCAAATATCTTCAGGGCCGATTCGATAATCTTATTCTTCCTGGCTGTTTTCGAATTTATCTTTGGCATGCATTCACCTGAAGGGGGTTTGCGCACCCTGGAACCGGCCGGGGCCCTGAAAAGGACAGGAAAAATGAAGCGGCTCACCGAAGAAAAACCTGATAGCATAAAAGACGTTTTCCATATGATGGCCACGCTATAGTATGACATTGATTATGTCAAGTTGAAATTGACAAAGACTAGTTATTAAAGTATGCTTATCAAAGCGACAATATAATTAATAGGCGATAAACAGATAAAGAGTATTTATTTTGGATAAATTATAAGGTTGCTAAACGGGCATTGTAATGATTGGATGCATGCTATGGTCCAAAAAAATACAAAGAAGAATGGTACAACGTAAAAAAGGAGGGATTCGATGAAGCTTGAGGACATCAGGCGGGTGCTTATTCTGGGAGCCGGCACCATGGGTCAGCAGATAGGCCTGCAGTGTGCAATGCACGGCTACGATGTAGTGTATTATGATATTTCACAGGAGATACTGGACAAGGCTATTAAGCGTATTGCAAAACTCGGATCATGGTATGCCTCCATCGGACGCCTTACCCCGGAAGCTCTTCAGCAGACACTTGCAAGGATCTCAGCGACAACGGATCCTGCCGAGGCTGCCCGGGAAGCGGATATTATCAGTGAATCGGTTCCCGAGAATCCCGAGATCAAAGCCAAGGTGTTTGCGCAGTTCAATGAACTCTGCCCTGAGCGCACGATATTCACCACCAACACATCCATGCTCATCCCCTCCATGTTTGCCGATGCTACCGGGCGGCCGGATAAACTGGCGGCACTCCACTTCCACGATCTGAGGGCAACCAATGTCGTGGATGTCATGCCGCACCCCGGCACCTCTGCCGAGGTTGTAGATCTGGTCCATGAATTTGCACAGAGCATAGGTTTGATCGTCATCATGCTCCAGCGTGAAAACCACGGCTATGTATTCAATACCATGCTTGGAGACCTCTTCCTGTCTGCGCTCAGGCTCGCATCGCGCAACGTCACCACCATCGAGGATATCGACCGGGCCTGGATGGGGGTTACGCTCATGGCCATGGGCCCCTTCGGCATCATGGACCAGGTGGGTCTTAACACGGTGTGGAATATTACCGATTACTGGGCAAACAAGAGGAAAGATCCTCAGGCCCAGGCATGTGCGGATTTCCTGAAACAGTATGTGGAAAAAGGGTACCTGGGGTATAAGACGAATCAGGGATTTTACACCTACCCGAATCCTGCATATGCAGACCCGAATTTCCTCACGGGCATAGAAAAGATATAAAAAATTCTACGCACCCGGCTGGATGTATGCCGGCGGGTGCGTACCTTCCACTCATGCGGATATGGCATGGCGCTGCCCAGTACAATGTGCCTGCTGCCGAGCGTTCTCTTCATCCAGGCGAGAGAACAGCTTTATGAGACGCTTCCCTCATCGGGATCGTTTATCCTCGCCGTGGAATCATCACCGAGTTGCAGGTGAATGGAGATATTCTTCGGCTGCTGCTTTAACCTGATGCCCTCGAGGATGATATCTATGAGAGGGTCTACATGTTCAATCAGGTTGGAAGGTGTACCTAAAAGCTGCCAGCGGATACAGAGGTGCTCGATGGTCCCTAGAATCATGGAGCGCACCAGGTATGGGTCGGCATCCTTTTTAAAGGATCCGTTTTCAATCCCTTCGACGATGCAGTCCAGAAGCATGCGCGCTATGCTTCTTATTTTTTCGTATGCCTTTGTTTTCAGAAAGTTTCGGTTTGTCTTGAGCTGCAGCATGACCAGTGACGCGTAATCAGGATTTTTTTCATAGATCGTCATGTATCCCTGGACAATCGCCCGCAGCTTGCATTCGGTGCCTCTCAGAAACGGAATAATCTTTTCCATGTCCCGAACAGGCTCCTCGGTTATCTCCTCGGGAATAGTAAACAGCAGCTCCTCCTTGGTGTTGAAATACTCATACACGGTGGCATCTGATACTCCGGCGGCCTTGCTGATCTCGGAAATAGTTGCATCCTGAAATCCTTTTTCTGCAAATATTTTCAAGGCGGATTCTATGATCTTGTTCTTTCGTGCTGTTTTTGCGTTTTTTTGGGCCATGCCATTTCCTTTGCAAATATTTTACATGTGTGATCGAAGATAAATATCGCGTTTCCGGGCTAAAAGATTCCGGTGAAAATCAAAGCATCCACGGATATTCGTTATCATTCACATGCAATACAGGATTTAACTTAAAAGAGCACAGGGTCAAAGTCAATATTAAGCAGGCTGATGAATTTGTAACTGCCAAGCATTAATATAGTGGATATACATAAACCCGGCGTCGTTTATCAGCGAAATTAAAAAATTAAGTGTATTTTTTGAGCATAAATCTTTATAATAAAATATGTTCTAATTTCCTGGCATTGGGTGGCAATCCCGGGCCTTGGATATGATAAGGGAGGGCGAAGATGGAAAAGATCGATTTCAGCCTGCAAGGTAAGATTGCCCTGATCACAGGGGCGAGCCGGGGAATCGGGGAGGCCATTGCCATTACCCTTGCCGATTACGGGGCACAGACCATCCTGGTGAGCAGGAAGATGGATGCCCTGCAGGGCGTAGTGGAAAAGATTACATCCCGGGGAGGCTTTTCCCGGGCAATTGCCTGTCATATGGGACATCTTGACCAGATAGAGGATCTCTTTG
>JAFGIF010000268.1 GCA_016929755.1 Deltaproteobacteria bacterium
ATCATGCGCACGAGGTTCGGCAGGGCCTTTGTCGCGATACGGGACAATGACCGGGCTGCCGAGGGAATGGGGATACCGATCTTCTCATACAAACTGTTGTCCTTCGGGATCAGTTCATTTTATGCAGGCTTTGCCGGGGCTATCTGGGCCTACTACATGATCAGCATCACTACGGAGCCGTTCAACCTGGGGCTCTCCGTGGAATACATTGCCATGGTCATCATCGGTGGGTTGGGCAGCATACCGGGAGCAATTTTCGGGGCCGTATTCATCACCGGGCTCAACGAGATCCTGCGTTTTATAACCGATGCTTTTATGAATATGGGTATTTCCACTTCATTCGGGCTCAATCTGGCTGCCTTGAGGGAATTTGTTTTCGGTCTGGCAATCGTGCTTTTTATTATTTTCGAACCAAAGGGCCTGGCAGAGGTATGGCGGATCATCCGCTCGAACTTCAGGTTGTGGCCGTTTTCCTACTGAGGCGGATGTATGGAAGAAAATATCTTATTACAACTCAATAATATCAGTGTTGTTTATTCCGATGTTATCCAAGTCCTCAAAGGGGTGTCTTTGTCTGTCGAGAAAAACCGTATTATCTCCCTGCTCGGCGGCAATGGTGCAGGCAAGACCACAACGCTCAAGGCGATATCAGGCCTGCTCAAGCCGGAAAACGGCAAGGTAACCGATGGTTCTGTCCTGTACGACGGTGTCAACATACAGAATTCTTCTCCTGAAGAGATTACGCGCAGGGGCATTATCCAGGTGCTCGAAGGCCGGGAACCTTTCAAGTACCTGACCATCGAGGAGAACCTCAAAGTGGGCACGGCCACACGCTGGATGAAACCTTACAAAAAAGACTTGGAGATGGTCTATGACTATTTCCCGGCCCTCGTTCAACGCAGAAAAACTCTTGCCGGGTACTGCAGCGGCGGTGAACTGCAGATGCTCGTTATGGGCCGCGCGCTTATGGCGCACCCTGAGCTTCTGATGTTGGACGAGCCTTCCCTGGGGTTGGCACCGCTTGTAGTCAAGGAGATATTCAGAATAATCAAGCGCATCAACGAGGAGCAGAGTACCACCATCGTGCTGGTGGAACAAAACGCAAACATGGCCTTACAGATCGCCCATTATGGTTATGTAATGGAAAACGGAAAGATCGTCATGGAGGGCGCGGCAGGGGATTTGCGGGAAAATCCGGATGTGAAGGAATTCTACCTCGGTGTCGGTACCAAAGGGGCTGCGAGATCGTATAAGGATATAAAATCGTACAGACGACGAAAAAGGTGGCTGTGAACAAAAATCCGGCTTTATATCCTTCCATCACCCCATGTTTCTATATTTTATAGGAGGTTTGCATGTCTGATTATTTCGATGAAAAGGAATCGATGACGTCTGAGATGCGTCTGGAATACTATAACCGGAAACTCTCCGAGATGGTTCGCCTGGGATACGATAAATCGGAAAGAATAAAGATGATGTTTGACGAGAGAAGTTTGTCTCCTGCTGATGTCCAAACCCTTGACGATCTTGAAAAGCTGCCGGTCATCTCCCGGGAGCAGCTTATTGAAATCGAAGCCCAGGATCCGCCCTTTGGAGGATTTGCCGATAAAAAGGCAGATATCGAACGCATTTTCACCTCGCCCGGACCTGTTTACGAACCACACCTTGGCTCTGATGATCCGTTGTGGGCAAGGGCCTATTACGCCGCGGGATTCCGCAAGGGCGATGTGGTGCTCAATGCCTTTACCTATCACATGGTGGCTGCGGGATTGACGTTTCACGGCGGTCTCAATCGCGTGGGTGCTAGCGTGGTTCCATCGGGCAGTTCGGGCACCCAGCAGCAGGTGCAGTTGATCAAGGACCTGGGCGTGAACGGCTACACCGGAACTCCGAGCTTTTTGATGGCCATCATCAAAAAGGCTGAAGAAATGGGCCATGATTTCAAAAGAGACTTTAACGTGAAGCGGGCAAGCTTCGGAGCCGAACCCCTTGCCCCATCGTTAAGAAAACAGTTCGAAGAAACCTACGGGATAGATACTTACCAGATGTACGGTGCCACCGAGGTGGGGGATATTGCGTATGAATGCAGTGAAAAAAAAGCCTGGCATATCTGTGAAGAGGTGATTGTGGAGATCGTGGATCCTGAAACCGGCAAACGGCTGGGACCGGGAGAACTCGGCGAAATTGTTGTCACCAGGCTCAACCCGATATTCTTCCTATTTCGGTTTGGAACGGGAGATCTTTCAAGCATCAGTGTTGCAGAATGCCCGTGCGGCAGGACTTCATATATGCTCAACGGTATTGCCGGCCGCATGGGAGACGCTGTAAAGGTCAGGGGGATGTTCGTGGCCCCGAGCCAGCTTAAAAGGGTCAGCGAGCATTTCGCTGATAGGCGCTTCCAGGTGATCATAGGCAGGTCCGGCCATAGGGATACCCTTAATGTGAAAATCCAGAGCACTGAGCAGGAGGAGAATCTTGAAGGGCTTAAACGGCTATTTGATAGTGTATTCAAAGAGATCTGCACAGTAAAGATTGATACGATCGATATTGTCCCAGCCGGAACTATCGGGGATGATGATCCCTTTATGATTGATCAGCGCGACTGGAAATAGGGCACCACAAATCAAGACTGTTTACGGAAAAAGGGCCTTCCATGGATTTTTTCTGCGGTCGTGTTCAAGGGAATCTCCGGCAGAGTCCCGCGATAAAAAGGAGTTCTTAAAGGTTTTTCCTAATATTTTCAGGGATGAATCATTTCGTGTTTCTCCCACGATATATGCTTCTTCCTGCTCCGGAGAGTTATGAACCGGATCAATCGGGTGCGGGTTGGAGATTTTGACAGTGGATTTTTTTCCATCCTTGCGTATCCAGATCCGTCTGATTGAGGGGCCCTCATACAGCACGGCGTAACTGTAATTTTTGAGTGAGTGCTCAAGAATTACAGAAATATCACAGGTGCTCTTGTCCATGGGCAGCGGGATTCCGGGATCGTTTTCGAGACCTTCCTCAAGAAAAACATCGATGTTTGAATCATTTACAATGCGTAAAAGCGATTCTTGCAGGGTTAATCCGTAGCATGGAAATATCATGGCAGAACCCAGGATAAGTCCTATCAAACAGAGGGCAAGTTTATTTCGTGATTGCACACTGTTAATCTCGGGCTTTATTAAGGTAATCTTTAATTGATATACCAGTTGTCAATATTTTTTAGCACATACACTCTGCAAAGGATGGCGATCCCTGATCGCTGTTTATGATGAAGGATCAAACCAGGACGGCAGATTCGTTTTTTAAGGTTATCTCGAATACGTACAATGAAAAAATGCTTGACATGTAGTCGTGATCTATACATATGTATTCACCCATGAAAGAAAGTATATTGGATTTCGTGGCCATTTATTTTAACTATTATTTTGGGTATTATGATCCGTGCCCGTAGGCCATGTATCCTGATCTAGGGTAAAAAAGGCCATGGGCAAGCTCCATGGCCTTTTTTTTATATTGGAGCAAGGGAGCATGTATGAAGAAGATTTTAAGCGGCAACGAAGCAATTGCCAGGGGGGCACTGGAGGCAGGCGTATCTCTTGCCGCGGCATACCCTGGTACACCGAGCACCGAGGTGTTGGAAACCATAGCGAGTCAGTATTCCCGAATCCATGCCGAATGGACCCCGAACGAGAAGGTGGCCTTAGAGGTTGCCGCCGGAGGATCATATGCCGGGGTTCGTTCGCTGGCGGTTATGAAACATGTCGGAGTGAATGTGGCAGCAGATCCGCTCATGACTCTGCCCTATACCCTCATCAGAGGCGGGCTGGTGCTGGTCAGCGCGGATGATCCCGAACTCTTTTCATCTCAAAACGAGCAGGATAACCGCCATTATGCGCGCTTTGCCAAGATTCCCATGCTGGAACCGGCATCATCCCAGGAGGCCAAGGATTTTACGATCAATGCCTTCAAGATCAGCGAAGAATTTGAAACTCCCGTACTGCTGCGCACCACAACCAGGATATCGCATTCGCAAGGTGTGGTGGAACTGGCCGAATCAGTCAAACAGAGTGAAGCCTCCCTGGAGCGGCATCCGGCTGAACTGGTAATGCTGCCGGCAAACGCCAGGCGGCGCCATCCGCTGATAGAAGAACGAATGATCAGATTGAAGGAATACTCTAACACCTGTGGTCTGAATATCATGGAAATCAAGGATACTTCGTTGGGAATAATTTCTGCCGGAGTAGCCTACCAGTATGCCAAAGAAGCCTTTCCCGGGGCATC
>JAFGIF010000269.1 GCA_016929755.1 Deltaproteobacteria bacterium
CTAGCGGTAGAATCAGATCCCGAACCTCTGCTTACTGGGATTCCGCTACTGGAAAACCCCTCCAGGCCAAAGGCGAAATATATCTGACTGATTGCAGCTTCATGTGGAATGAAAATATAATTCGTCAACTCAGCGGCTCAGTCAATACTTCTGACTTCGACACCCCTCTTAGCATTGAGCTTGCCGGCAAATTAAACAAACTGGATATTGAAAAACTCAGCATGTCCCTGCGCGATCCATTCGGACACAAGGCATACACCTTTACAATGCACACCAGGGGTCTTCCGCCTTCCAAAACGTTCCGCCTGGACAGTCTAACCGGGATTACGCTTACGGGAGAGGGCATAGGTCCTCATGCTCAGGGGCACCTTGAACTTGCATCACAAAGTTTTGAACTGTTCGGCACCAAATATACCCCTGTCGAGGGCCTGATCCGCGGAAAGGGTGATTTCACCGTATCCGTCCAGCCGGATTTCGAATTTAGGATTACCAAAGGGCAACTCGATATGGCCCCAGGCATGCTTAATCTGGATTCAAGGCTGGTACAAAAAGGCGGAGAAGTGCATCTGTCCGGAACGCTCAGTCTGAATCAGATGAAGGCCTTACTGGCAGATGAATATCAAATCCAACATGGAAGGATCAGCGGAGATATAAGAGTTGGCTGGGGCAAAAAGAAAACCTTACAGGGAAACCTGTACTTTTTAAATTCCCTGGTTTTCTATAACAACATGCCGATGGAACTCAGTGGTCCCATTGAGCTGAAAGGGGAATCTCTCTTCTCCTCTGCCCTGGATCTGGTTTCCGGAAAAGTGCGCCTGTCTATTACCGGCGAACTCCTGCCGTCTCGCCCGCTCCACTTTGAAGGCAACCTTAGCATTGACGGACTGCAAATCACAAAGGGCTCTTCGGGTTCCACAGAGTTGTTTAAAATGTTTTCCGGCAAATCCGGCATGAAACTGACCAATCTGAATATCTGGGGCATACCGGTCTCACAAGCCACGGCCCAGGCGGAATTGCTCGATGGGACTCTACGCCTCAATCAGATCAAGATGAAAGGCCTTTCAGGATCAGCCAAGGGCAAGGCCGTGATCAGCTTTGAGAATAAAAACATTTACGATATCACTTTTTCTCTGAAAGATGCGGATATGAGACAATTCTTTGCAGCTCTTTCCAAGGGCACCTCGGATTATCGTGGCACTATGAATCTCAAAGGCCGCCTTTGGAGTCAGAATGATTCGATAAACGGCGACCTTACTTTTCATGCACACGATGGCAGCATCATGAAATACACCGTGATCTCCAAGATTTTCGGTGTGTTAAACATCTATAAAATTATCAAGAAGAAAGAGCTGGATCTCATAAGCAGAGGGCTGCCCTATTCTTCGATGTCGGCGACATTTACGATCAAAGACAACCTGATGCAATTCGATGACTTCTATCTGGACAGCCCGTCCTTACAGCTTTCCGCCGTCGGGGTATATGCAATTGATAAAAAATGGATCGATTCCATCCTGGTTGTACAACCCCTGGAAACTATCGACAAGACCCTTGGATTCATTCCCCTGCTGGGATGGGTCTTGACCGGAGACGATGGTAAATTTATTGTTGTAAGTCTTGTCCTTCAGGGGCACGCTGACAATCCGTCGGTCCGTCTGGCCCCGGTAGATACAATTGCCAAACCAATCGCACAAACATTGCTGAGATTGCTAAAATTGCCTGAAAGAATCATAACCAGACCCAAAGATCTGATCCCGGGCATGAACAAACAACAAACAGCACCCTAGCTCTCCAGGAAATAGGCCTGCATTCTCTCGATCAGGGCCGGCAGGGTGGATCGATCGAGAGCGGATACAGCAACCCCATCGAAGCGCGACGCAATCTGCATAGCCGTGGCCCGATCGCATCTGTCGGCTTTATTGAATACTTTGAGTCGGGGCTTATTCTGTAATGAAAGACCCTTAAGGATATCATCTACAGCCTGAATTCGATACTCGATGTGAGGATCGGCTAGATCTATCACCTCCAGGAGCAACTGGGCATCGGATAATTCTTCTAAAGTAGCCCTAAAAGCGGCCTGCAGATCATCGGGCAGATCCCGGATAAATCCCACAGTATCGGTGATAATGACCTCGAAGTCTCTGGGAAATTTCAGGCGTTTGCTTGACGGGTCAAGCGTGGCAAAAGGCATATCGGCGGTCAGGACATGGCTGCGAGTCAGACTGTTGAGCAAGGTGGATTTGCCGGTATTGGTATAGCCGATAATTGAGATAACCGGAACGATATTTCTAGTCCTTTTCTGTCTGGTAAGCTTGCGCTTCTGACTGATTCTGTCTATCTCACGTTCCAGGCGTGCAATGCGCTCATTTGCACGCCTTCTGTCAATTTCCAACTTGGTCTCTCCAGGGCCCCGCGTACCGATTCCCCCTGCAAGACGGCTCAAGGAAGGGTTTTTCCCTACCAGATGGGGCATGTTGTAGCGAAGCTGGGCAAGTTCGACCTGTATCTTGCCTTCTCTGGTGTTTGCCCGGCGGGCAAATATATCAAGAATAACCTGAGTCCGGTCAACGACCCTCATATCGACCAGATTGAAAATTGAACGGGCTTGGGACGGACTCAGTTCATGGTCAAAAACGAGCAGGTTTGCATCGAACCTTAAGGCATCGATATGGATTTGAGAAAGCTTACCCTTGCCAACCACATACTTGGGGTCGACCTTGGGGCGTTTCTGTACCACGCTGTCCAGTACTGTAATGTCAGCAGCTCGTACAAGGCTCTCTAATTCCGCTTTCCGGATTTCAACCATTTCGTTCCATGCAGTGCAAACCATGATAACAATAGCCCTGTCAGCGGATAGATCTACTTTCTCTATGGCTCTTTTACGAACAAAATCATCCTCCAGTTCGCGGATAAATTGATCGAACCGAATATCAATTGCATAGGTGGGAATTGCCTCTAGCAACTTCCAGTTTGTTGACCCGGAATCATCGGGGATAAGATGGGCACCATATGCGAGTTCAGGATCCCCGGTATCCTTAACGGAAATGGCATATATCATATCAAGACGCAACTTGGTAAGATCAACCAGGTCCTCGGTTGATAAGCCTTCGTCGTTCAGATGGGTATGGATCAGCCTCAGACCCAGCAACCGTCCGGGATGGCTGCGTCGGCGATTGAGCTTGGGAATGGATATTCCCGAGGCTGTTCCGGCAATTACATAATCAATTGTCCCTGCGCGGCTTATGAGAATCCCGATCTGGATACCCATAGAATGCGAAAGTCGTGCGAGTTCCGTAGACAATTCATGGCTGACAACCGTATCAGGGGCAACTTTTCTGCGATAGAGTCTTTCAATGGCCTTGGCTTGGGAAGCCTTCATCCCCTTGGATTTGCCGTATGCCTTTTGAATATATGCCTCCTTGCTGCCTAGGTTTTCTCTATCAGGGAAGGATGTAAAACTACTTTGGCCTTGTTGTTGACCATTTCGATCAGAATACGCACCCGGCCCAAATCCGAATTCCAGGATTCAATCACCCCATAAATATCTTTCATGGGGCCTGACCTGACCCGCACATGATCGCCACATTTAAAGTCTACCGGTTTTTTGATAATCCGGGATTCTTCATCCTCCATAGAGATAAGGCCCTGAATGAACTCACCATCGATAGCAACAGGCTGATAATTATCAAGAAGGATTCTATTCACCCCTCGACACCAGCGCACCTTGTGAAAATCCTCCTCTATGGGTTTGATGTTCACAAATATATAATTGGGAAACAGGGGATATTTTTTTAGGGTTTTCTTACGGGCATGGAAAACATATTTCTGCATGAAGGGCTGATATACACATATATCCATCTGGCTCAGCACGGTCGTTGCAATACCGTCTTCACGGGGATTTGTTTGTACGACATACCACAAATTCATCTCTGCCCTCGTCTTAATTGTATAGCCCACCGCATTCAATCAGTCAATTCAAGGAGATTCTGGCAGAGCCCAGAGCTTTTTTCATCAGTTAGAATTTTTGACAAAACGCGATACCCTTTCAATGCTGACCCCTCTTCCTTGGATTTTGGGCAGTTCACGCTCGAGAACCGCAATGGTCTCAGGATGAGGATGACATATTCCTATAGCTTGTTGATATTTTTGGGCTATAGCGATGAGTTTTTCCAACTGGCCGGCGATATAAACCTGTGAACGCTCATTGTCGAGAAAAACATCGCGCTTATTAAACGAAAGCCCGATATCGGCGGCAATTTCCCGGCATACGGAATCGCTGGTTGTAAGGCTATCAATATAAAATAAATTCTGCCGCTTAAGATCCTTGAGAACAATGCTCATAATCGCCCTGTCCTGCGTTACCTTGGAACCCATATGATTATTGACCCCATCAATATACGGAATGCTCCGAATATCATTAAAAAGAATTGCTCGGACCTCAGCCGGACTCATGCCCATCTGGATTGCGCCGCTTCCCGGGTTTTTCCCATTGCCTTCCATTGGCAAATGCAGCAGAATCTCTCTGCCTTTGGCATGTAAATACTTAGCTGTTTCTTTGGAGTAGGGTCGCATGGGCAGTATGGAAAAGGTGAGATCAGCATCTATTTCACCAAGCTGCTTGGCGGGTTTCATATTCAAGCCCATATCATCAATGATAATTGCCAAACGAGCAACTTTTTGGGGTGGAAAGACAAAAATAATATCCCACTGTTTCCCATTGATGACAATCTTTACCGTTGAGTTATCGATTACTTCCACATTGCCCGTCTTTTTGAGTGGTGCGAAGGCGTAGCGCAATCGATTTTGAGATAACTCTTCCCGGGCTTTGACTTTAATGGTCTGGCCGCTGATGCTGGTGTTGCGGGTATCAATGCCCAAATCAAACAGACAGCCCTTAATAACGAGAATTTCAGACTGGGTCGGGCTTGCGGTTATTTTGGTACGTACAAAGGGAACATCTTTGTGGGAAAGCCGCTTTTCGAGAAAAAATACCGTCGTAACAAGTACTGCTATGACAGCAATGATCCCGAATAAAATTATCCTCCGAGAACCCCCTTTACTCATGCTGCCTTCTTAACCCAGAAAAATACCTCCCATGTCTTCAAAAGATCCAATGCATATTTGAGTTGATAATCTTTTTCCAGGAGTGTTGGTATAGACTCATCTTTCTCTGATTCAACATCTGCGTTAGGCTCCAGGTGGTGCTTCAGATCCTTTTCCCGCAAGAATTTCTGATTCGCATCTTTTTCCTCAACTACCACCTTCTGCTCAACCCGAATGTCGGGAATAATACCTGTTGCCTGAATGGAACGACCTGACGGAGTATAATATCTCGCCACAGTAAGCTTGAGGGCAGATCCATCCGACAACTGTCGGACTGTCTGTACTGAGGCCTTGCCGAAACTTTTTACACCAAGAACAACCGCCCGTTTATTGTCCTGCAACGCGCCGGCAACAATTTCAGCTGCACTTGCGGAGCCGCCATTTATCAGTACAACCATGGGAAATCCATCAAACGTTCCTTCTGCGTGAGCCATGTACTCACTGCGGTCCTCCGCGCTGCGACCATCAGTGTATACGATCTTGCCCTCGGTCAAGAACAGGTCGCTGACAGCTACAGCCTGGTTCATGAGTCCACCGGGATTATAACGTAAATCCAGCACCAATCCGTTTAATTTGCCCATATCTTTCAGGTTCTTGCGGATGTCATCGGCTGTGTCGATCTGGAAATTCCTGACCTTTAAGTATCCAAACCCCGCCTCAAGCATTTCGGATTTTACACTTTCCACATGAATAATTGCCCGCGTAATGGTTATTTCAAACGGTTTCTCCTCGGTTTCTCGGAATATGGTTATCGTCACCTCGGAACCCTTGGGGCCACGCAGCAGTTTAACGGCCTCTTCAAGGGTCATATCCGTGGTCGACTTATCTTCAATTTTTATGATCTTATCTCCGGGCTGTATTCCGGCCTCAAAAGCCGGTGTTCCCTCAATCGGAGAGATTACCGTCAAAACATCCTCACGGATACCGATTTCAATCCCGAGGCCCCCGAAAGATCCCGTAGTCGAGATCTGCATTTCCTTGAATCCTTCCTTGGTGAGGTAGGTTGAGTGCGGGTCAAGAACCGCTGTCATGCCCTTGATTGCGCCTTCAATGAGTTTTTCCGGTGAAACATCTTCCACATAATCCTTTTCAATAATCTCAAGGCAATCGGTAAATTTTTCCAGTTGTGGATACATTTTTGAAGTATCAGCTTTGAGAACTGCTGACTGATTCAGACAAAAAAACCCAAAACAGGCTGTCATTGCAATTCCTATGAACCACAACGTTTTGTATTTTTTCATGGATTATCTCGCTTTCCTGTTCTTTCCCTCCTATGTTTCTATATCACACAGCCCGGGATGATCAAGCACATTCTATTCCTGTAAAATCCATTCCAGCGGATTCTGGGGTTTATCATGTAAACGTATTTCAAAATGCAGGGCGGGTGAAATGATCACCCCGCTACAACCAACCAGGGCAATTACCTCCTCAGCCGAAACATCTTGACCGGGATTCTTGAAGTATTTCTGAACATGGCCGTAGATTGAATAAATGCCCCCTCCGTGGTCAATGATAATGGTATATCCGTAGGTGTCAATCCAATCGGTAAAAACTACTCTGCCCTGGTATATGCTTTTGACCGGAGTACCATCTTCAGCGACAATATCAACTCCCTGCGAGATCTGGGCTATCCCATCGGCATCAAATGGTCCGAAATCCCGCACAATATCTCCCTTTACCGGCCAGGGGAGAAGGCCTTTCAGATGTACCATGCCACCCTTTTCCACTCCACCGGGTTGTTTCTGGATGGTACGTAAAAGACGTTGCAATTGGGCCTGGTACGTTTTTGACTCCCGACTCAGAGATGCCAGCAGGACATTCTTCTTCTCCCGCTCGTTGTACAGGGAATGTTTTTTAGCTTCCAGCTCCATCAGATTTTTCTTCAAGGCGGAGTTGGCAAGGTTGAGATCTTGATTAACTGCTACAATCCTGGACCTGATTTTCGCATACTCCTCCAATTCACGCCGGTCCTGTTCAATGATAGCATCAAGATAGCCCCCCAGCTCTTCATGAGTAAAATAGACATCAAGCATATCAAAATATGCTCCTTTATACAGTCCCAGCCACATGCTTTTCAATCGTTCGATATGATACTGGCTGGATCTCTCGTAGTCGTTTATAAGCATTTCATAATAAGAAATTTTTTGCTTTTGCGACTCGATATCGATCTTTTGTTTGCTCATGACAGTATTCATCTCATTTGCTTTCTGATCCATAATTTTCAATCGTTTTTTGACCTGAAAGTATTGAGAAT
This sequence comes from Deltaproteobacteria bacterium, assembly GCA_016929755.1. Lineage (GTDB taxonomy): Bacteria > Desulfobacterota > Desulfomonilia > UBA1062 > UBA1062 > JAFGIF01. The sequence goes on from JAFGIF010000269.1 coordinate 7,355, forward strand.
TGACCTGCTTTGCCTTATCCTTAAGTTCTTCAATCTTGAGTTGTTCATCCTTGGCCCAAAGCATCCATGGACCCAGAACAACCAGAAGGATGCTGATGGCTTTACGCATCTCTACATGTCCTGATAGCAAAAACCGCACCCGCCACACTGATGCAAAAGGCAAACACCACAACCAAAAACATCACCTGAGATGTCAACGGTGCCAGGACGCTGAAAAAAACGGGGACATTGGCATGGAGATAGTCGATCAGCTTGCCCGTTATTACCAGAGCCAACACCGAACCTAAGATTCCATACATACAAGACTCGACAATATAGGGGCCAACTAGAAAGAAATCATCCGCACCGATCAGCTGTAATGTCTCTATCTCTTGTGTATGCCTGACAATACTTAGTCGAATGGAAAAATATATCAGCAGGCCGAGTGTCAGAATCAAAAGCAAGACAACCATGGTCCCAACAACACGAATCTTCTGGTATGAATCGGCAATATGCGCAAACAAGCCCTTATTATAACGTACTTCATCAATGCCGGAGAGGCCGGATATCTCGGTAACTAGCTTTTCGGCCTCGTGCATGTAGGCTTGTTTTAGAATGATTTCAAAGGCATCGGGCAGCACCTTTGGATCGAGGCCTTTAATGAGCGGATTATCCTCTCCGAGCCATTGTCTCATTCGCTCCAGGCCGGATCTGCCGGGAACAAACTTGACACTGGATATCGCTTCAATTACGGCAAGCCTTTCCTGAATCTTGCGTATGCTCACCTCTGTGAGATCCTTTTCCAGATAGGCGACTACGGTTATGGTGGATGCCGGAATCAGCGAAGCGCTTTGCGTAAGGGTTAGGGTATACACCGTAAGTGTAAGCTGAGTTAAAGCAAAACTGTACGCGATAAACATTACCAGACTGCCGTAAGGACGCCGGCGCATATGCCGAAGCATTTGTTTAAAAATATATACGCTCTTGTACATACTCTTTGATCTTCAATCTCTCAGGGAGCCTTTCATTAAATTAACAACCGCGCCCGATTGCATAAGCGGATGATGTGTATGTGTCGTAATCAGCACGGCCATTCCTTTGCGTGAAAGCTGGACAATCTGGTTCATAACATAGGCGGCCATGGCCTCATCAAGACTGCCTAAAGGTTCATCGGCCAGGAGAATATCCGGTTCGTGGATTATGGCACGCCCCAGTGCCAAACGTTTCTTCTCTCCACCTGAGAGATGCTTTGCTTTCTGATACACCTTGTGCTGAAGACCCACCAATTTGAGCACCTTCCATACTCTCTGACGTACAAAAAAAGGTGGCTTCCTCATAACTTCCAACACAACTGCCAGATTATCGTATGTCGACCAGTCTTCAATCAACCGGTAATCCTGGAAAATAACACCCATATGTCTTCGTAAAGCCTGTATTCGACCTGCATCAGCACTCGACAAATCATGATCGAGGACAGACACAAGACCACTGGTTGGTTGTTCCAGGGCACAGATCAGTTTGATAAGGGTTGTCTTCCCGGCGCCGGTAGATCCGATCACAAATTTACATTCGCCGCGCCCAACGTGCAGGGATACATTCTGCAAGGCCTGTACGGTCCCGCCATAGAGTTTGGAAACTTGGTCTAATATAATCATAGATCCTCAGTATCGGGGTGTTTCCATAAATTGGCAATGGAAATCGGCCATCAAATGCTTGAGCATACTCCCGTTACGACAACCGGACTATACAATAAACAACCACCATCTCCGGCTAGAGCTGATCGTGGTATTTTCAAAAACCAACCCCTGTTAGCAGCGTCATTTTCCTTTTTTTATAGAATGCGTGTAAGCATTTTGCCCAGATAGCAGGTGGAACTGTTCGGCTTTGATTTCGACAAACCAACTGATTATAAGCCAATGTATCGAAAACCTCCCCCAATTCCTACATTATAACCATGATAATATGTTACGCATCCCCACACAATACTCATTTCATAAATCTATGTATACCACAAGTCTTAGTTCCTTGAACCAAGGAGCTGGTATGGTTTTCGCAATACCGAAGGCATGTCGAAAGAAAGCCAAGACGGACAACAGCGAAGCGAACAACCGACCGGGAAGCGCAGTCGTGATGCCCGTGAAAAAGGTCAGGTCGCAAAAAGCACAGAGGTTTCCACTGCATTTCTCTTCTTCGGATCGATCCTCGCCTTTTACTTTTACATCCCAAAGCTTTCATCCCAACTGGCTGCATTTGCCCATACCTATCTGGGTAATGTCATGATCTGGGATGGAACCAGAGATTCGCTTGTCGGGCTCATGTACAGCATTGTTTTTCGGCTTGCGGGCATGCTCCTGCCGATTTTTCTGGTCTTTGTTGCTATCGGATTTATTTCAAATTTTGTACAAGTCGGTTTCCTTGTAAGTCCCGAGTCTATAAAACCAAAATTTTCCAAGTTGAACCCGATAACCGGGATTAAACAAAAGTTCTTCTCGGTGCGCACTCTTGAGATGCTGGGAAAAAATATTGTGCTCCTGATTGTCATTGCTGCCGTGGCATACCGGGCCATAAAACGCGAAATTCCGGCCTTTCCACCGCTTGTAAATTGTGATCCAAGCGTCATAGTTTTGACAATATTTCGATCAGTCATGCACCTGATGTGGGATGCCCTGTGGGTTTTTATTATTATCGCAATTGCAGATTATGCTTTCCAAAAATGGCAGCATAAGCAAGATTTAATGATGACAAAGCAGGAAATAAGAGAAGAAATGAAGCAAACAGAGGGTAATCCTCAGATAAAGAGCAAAATTCGCTCAATTCAATTACAAATGGCCCGCCGCAGAATGTTGCAGGATGTTCCGAAGGCAAACGTTGTCATTACCAACCCTACCCACTTGGCAGTGGCCTTGCAGTATGAACGGGGCAAGATGATAGCACCGGTTGTATTGGCAAAAGGAGCCCAGCATTTGGCTGAAAAAATTAAAGACCTAGCCCGATCGTCATCAGTGCCCATTATTGAAAATAAGCCACTGGCACAGGCTCTCTATAAATCAGTCGAGATCGGGGATGTCATACCCGAAGACCTTTATAAAGCTGTGGCTGAAATCCTGGCCTACATTTACGGCCTAAAAGCAGGAGCATAACAAGTGGCACAAACAAACGCTATTCCATATAAGGTGCCTGATAGATTAGCCAGCGACCTGGTCATGGCCCTGGGGGTATTCGTTGTACTGATCGTAGTGCTTATCCCGCTACCTACTTTCATTCTGGATATTCTACTAACATTCAGCATCACCATCGGCATGCTTGTTTTGATGGTGAGCATGTATACAACGAATCCTCTCAACTTCTCCGTGTTCCCGTCTTTTCTGCTCATAGTTACCCTCTACAGGCTCTCATTGAATGTGGCGTCAACCCGTCTGATTCTTCTGCACGGCTCTGAGGGAGACCTGGCGGCAGGTCGGGTCATAAACACGTTTGGTCAATTCGTGGTTGGCGGAAGTTATGTTGTCGGCTTGGTTATTTTTGCAATCTTCGTAATCATCAATTTCGTGGTCATTACCAAAGGCGCGACCCGTATTGGTGAGGTAACTGCACGCTTTACCCTGGATGCGATGCCCGGAAAACAAATGGCCATTGATGCTGATTTGAATGCCGGCATAATTAGCGAGAATGAGGCACGTGAGCGCAGAAATCTCATTCAGCGCGAAGCTGAATTCTACGGTGCAATGGACGGAGCTACAAAATTTGTCAGAGGGGATGCCATTGCCGGTATTATTATTACGATGATCAACATCATAGGGGGCATAATCATCGGTGTCATGCAAAAAAACATGCCCTTCCAAGAGGCACTGACCACCTATACCACGCTGACCATCGGCGATGGTTTAGTCTCCCAAATACCGGCCCTGATCATTTCTACGGCAGCCGGCATTATCGTAACCCAATCAGCGGCAGACAGTTCAATCGGAAAACAGCTTTCCGAACAGCTTGCTTTCCAACCTATGGCCATGTTTTCAGCGGCAGCGATCATCTTCTTCTTTGGACTGGTCCCGGGAATGCCGCATATCCCATTCATGGTAATTGCAATGGGCATAGCAGCTCTGGGATGGATTCATTATAGACATCACCCCGGAGAAACGCCAGAAGAAGCATTTCAGCCCGAACATGAAACCTCTGCTGAGGCGCTTCTGTCAATGGATGTTCTCGAATTTGAAGTCGGCTACGGGCTGATTCCGCTGGTTGATACCCCTCAAGGTGGAGAACTCCTGACACGCATCAAGGGCATACGTCGGTCTCTTGCTTCGGAACTCGGGATTATCGTTCCGCCGATTCATGTGCGGGACAATCTGGAACTTAGGCCAAACGAATACAAACTGCTTCTGAAAGGGATCGAGACAGCCAGCGGTGATGCAATGGTTGACAGATTACTGCTTCTCAATCCGGCAGAAGAAAAAACCGATATCCCCGGCATCCCTGTCAAAGAACCGGCGTTTGGCCTGCCCGCGCTCTGGATCAAAAAAACCGACAGTGAAAGGGCTCAACTTTCCGGCTTGACAATTGTTGATCCGGCCACGGTTATTGCCACGCATATCAACGAGGCAATCAAAAGCAACGCCCACGATCTCTTGGGAAGACAGGAGCTACAGGCCATCATGGATACTGTCGCCAAAAGTCATCCCAAGGTGATCGACGAACTTGTTCCGGGTACGCTGCCAATGGGAGTTGTGCTGCGTGTCCTGAAAAATCTCCTCAAGGAACGCGTATCCATAAAAAACATGCTCACCATTCTTGAGACCCTAGCGGATTATGGTGTCATAACCAAGGATCCGGATATTTTGACGGAGTATGTCAGACAAGCCCTCATGAGAATCATCTGTAAACCCTATCTGCAAAACACAACCATCAATGTTCTGGCGCTGGATCCCAGTCTGGACGGCATGATATCAAGCGCGATCCAGCACACGGATCATGGTTCATATCTTGCATTAGACCCGGATAAAACCCAGAAAATATTGTTGTCTATGAACAAGGAGATCCACAAGTTGGGCAAACAAGACACGGTTCCGGTTATTCTCACCTCTCCGATCAGTCGTACATATATAAAGCGGCTTACCGAGCGTTATATCCCGGATCTGGTAGTCCTTTCACATAATGAAATTCCGCCTGAAGTTACCATTAAAAATTTGGGGATGGTTAGAATAGATGCAAATTAGAACATACAAAGCATTTTCAATGAAAGATGTCCTGGCAAAAATAAAAACTGAAATGGGTCCCAATGCTCTGATACTCTCCACCCGGGAGGTCAAGGATAACAGTTACGGAACGCTGACCAAGCCGATGATTGAGGTCACTGCGGCGGTTGACTATGATGCACAGCTTCCATCTCAAGCTCTTCCGTCTTTGAAACCTCTGGAAAAGCACATCCCATCAATCCATACCGACAGCAGTGATATCCACAGCATTACTTCCGGGATCACCGAGTTGGGTTCAATGATGAGGCGCCTGCTCAAACATTCCGGCGTAGAGCAGCCGCTCAATCCGACCAGAGAAGCTCTTATATCACAAGGGATCAAAGCTTCTCTGGTTGATATGATGATAAGCAAACTGGGTGAGAATACCCAAACGGGTACCATCAAAGGACTGCTCACTAAACTGATCAAGACATCGACACCTACCCAGAGCAAAATCTGGGCTTTTTTTGGATCAACCGGCGTAGGCAAAACCACCACCATAGCCAAAATTGCAGCCAATGCCGCCTTGCGTGAAAATCAGAGTGTCGGGATCATCAGCCTTGATACATACCGGATAGGAGCCATTGAACAGGGCCGCACCTATTCCAAGATATTGAATATACCATTTGCTGCCGCCGGCTCGGTTGACGAATTCAGATCAGCCCTCGATCAACTTCATCAAAAGGATATCATCCTGGTAGACACCGTCGGGCGCTCACCCTTGAATTCCAATATCATAGACCAGCTGCAGAATTATTTTGCAGGCATGTCTTTGTGTAAATTCCTGCTGCTGCCTGTTGCAATCCGGGAAATCGAAATGGAACGAACCACGAAAACATTTTCAAGTCTAGGGATCGATCGTGTGATCTTCACCAAGCTGGACGAGGCCATGACGCACGGATCAATTATCACTCATAATCTTTTATATCGAATTCCGTTAACCTACATCACTACAGGACAACGGGTACCGGAAGACATAGAGGAAGCCGACGCCGCCAAGATAGTAGCGCTTTGTTTCGGAGATAAATCATGAATGATCAGGCACATACATTGAGAAGGATGTTTTCACAAGGCAATCCTGCTCCTCTACCGCAGATCCTGTCCGTGACTTCAGGAAAAGGCGGGGTGGGAAAAACCAGCATAGTGGTCAACCTGGCCGTTATCCTTGCGTCCATGGGGAAAAAAGTGCTGGTGCTGGATGCCGACCTCGGGCTGGCAAACATCGACGTAATGCTGGGGCTGACACCGAAGTATAATATCAAGCACGTCCTGGACGGCCAATGCCGACTGGAGGAAATACTTCTGGAGGGTCCCCACGGCATGAAGATCATCCCTGCCACGTCCGGGATTCAGGAACTTGTAGATCTATCCTACGAACAGCAACTCTCGCTAGTGAACACTCTGGATTATTTCGATGAGGATATGGACTACCTGTTTGTGGATACAGGGGCAGGAATATCCAGAAATGTCATGTACTTCAATGCAGCAGCCCAGCGTATTATTGTCGTGGTGACTCCCGAGCCCACTTCGATCACGGATGCCTATGCACTCATAAAAGTCCTGCGAAATCAATATGGAATAAAGAGATTTAATCTCATTATCAATAATGTCCTATCTAAAATGGAGGGAGATGAAGTGGCAAAGAAATTAACTCTGGTATGTGGGAGGTTTCTAGGGGATGTGGCCCTTGATATGCTCGGCTCAATACCTCATGACTCAAACTTTTCCGAGTGTATTAAAGGCCAGAAGGCCTTTGTCGGCGAATATCCGAATGGGGCTGTCGCAAAGGGTTTGATCAGAATAACCAAGCAAATCGATCGACTTTCACATGGACATGGAACCGGCAATCTCCAGTTCTTCTTAAAAAGAATCCTGCTTAATGAAACAAAGGGGTCACGTCATGCAGAATATAGCATTCCCAGCTCTTACTGAAGAACAGAAGCTCAATCCCAAGGTCAGAGCACAAGTAATCACCGAGTTTTCTCCCCTGATAAAGTATATTGCCAGCCGGATTGCCATGCGTCTCCCCCCCCATATTGATATTCACGACCTGATTAACGCAGGCGTGATTGGATTGATTGATGCTATTGAAAAATTCGATGCTTCAAAACAGATTCAATTTAAAACATATGCCGAATTCAGAATACGGGGGGCCATCCTTGATGAGTTGCGGGCAATGGATTGGGTGCCTCGTTCGGTACGCCAGAAGGCCCGTAAAGTGGAAGATGCATATGCCCGGCTCGAGTGTGCTCTAGGCAGACCGGCCAGCGATGAGGAAGTGGCACGGGAACTGGATGTTGATCTGGACAGTTTTTACAAACTACTCTCTGACACTGCATCAGTATCACTGCTGAGTTTGGATGACCTGGGAGAAGAGGACTCGGATCCATCCAGAAAAAATCTGCTGGAATACATCATGCAGGACGAAAAAGACTTGCCATCTCACAAAATCAACCTTTCAGAAGTCAGGGACATGGTTGCGAGGGCCATTGGGTCACTGCCTGAAAAGGAACGAATGGTTATCTCTTTGTATTACTATGATGAACTCACCATGAAGGAGATCGGGCATGTGCTCAAGTTTACCGAATCAAGAGTTTCACAGATCCATACCAAGGCCATTTTACGTCTGCGCTCGAAGATGCAGAAAATCTTGAAAGAGATCCAGAGATAATATGGAAAGTAGATAATGGTGAAAAATACCTGTCGTAAGTCAAAGCAGGTGATTGAGTATGACTGAAGATAAGACCGGCAATTCAGATGCAAAAGCAGAGCTCGACAAAGATGGGCTTGAAATATCAAATCTTGATGAGGTTGAATCAGAAATGCAGCAAAATCAATCCGAAGAAAATTTTTCAGAAGATGACTTCTCAAAAGAAAGTTCCAACCAAGAACCAGCTATAAAGATACATCTATTAAGAAAACATCGCTTTGTTATAACTGTTGGAATAATCGGTTTGTTCTGTATCGTGGCCTTTGGCGGAGCATTGTTGTTCCTGAAATCCAGCAGAGAACCACCGCAAATGAATCCACCTCAGATACTGGCAGAGCAGATTCAAACCTGCCCAGATTGCATCAACCTTGAGCCATTTATCATCTTATTCGAACCAATCGATGAGCAAAAAGCCGGAATGCTGATTGCACAATTCAGCCTGCAAATATATCCTGATTTGCGCTATGCCATTGAAGGCAGTCTTTTTGAGGTTCGCAGCCGGATATTAGAGACTCTCTCAAAAAATGTCGAAATTTACTCCAAAGAGGAATTATCTGATATGATGAGAGAAAATCTCTCCAAGTGGGCTGTCAAAAAAGTTCGTATAGTACAATACGATCTGCTCTGATAAATTTGAATGCTACAGTGAACCGGAAACATATCACGCTTTTCTACAGGGGCGAATACAAACTATTGCTATTGATGTGGCTCCTATAACAGTCTGATAAAAATAAACAGAGCTATCAGCACTACGGCAATACCGGTCTGGTGTTCAGTATTTTCAATTGCAACGGCCAGAGACCAGGGATGCTTGGTGCCTTCGGGATATGGGTCAAGCCTGGGCATAAAATATGACACTTCGCGCTTGTACTTGAGAAACTCTTCCCCAAACATCTTTTCAAGCCTGCCCCATTCCTTTTCCTGCTTGCGTGGAACGTATGAGAGGAAGAAAACGACTGAGCTCAGAATCCAGATAACCGGGTTTTTAGCCATGATGCAAAACCCCATGGCAACAATATAGCTGCCGAGATACAAGGGGGACTGCAGATATGCATACGGCCCGGATGTTGTTAGCTCATCATTTTTGCGTATGTGTCCGGCCGCCCAGAATCTGAGAGATTCTCCGCATAAGACCAGGAGAAACCCGACAAAACACGAACCATATGTTGGGTTGGCAAATATCACCAACAGAATGATCAACGCATATAATGGAACGGTTCTGCTGGTTATCTTTTCAAGTTTAGAACTTAAATCCATCTTGAAGCCTCACTAAAAAATTAATTGGTTTTATGTATATTGTTCTTATACGCCCGTCAAGCCCGATATAAACTAAACCCGTCTACGTGCCGCTATCAGTATTCAGATACATGTAAATCAATGCCGGAAATCCAGCCATAACAGGTAACACAAGCTTGTATCGCCACAGAAGTCGTAAAACAAACCACAGACATTTTACGGTTATTCGCAGGGCAAAAAAACCTGCTAAAGCTATTGCCGCAACTTTGACCCCGGTTAGAGCGTTTTCCTTGATCACGTCAAGCCTGATCTTGAGCTCTTTCTTCAATACCACCAGATCGGCTACGGTCTGATCAATTTGAGTCCTTATTTCTCTCTCGCGCATCGTACATCCTCTCCGACCATATCCAAAGCCGTCTTTGCTTCATTCATGCCTTTTTTCAGCTTCATCATTCCTATCAAAGCAATGATTCCACCCAAAACCAGAAGCACAATAGTGACAATCAACGCAGAAGCCCATGGTACGAACCAGACATTTAATACAAGGATTATCGTGACCAGAAGGCATAGACCGCCAAGGGCAAGCAAAACCAGCCCCCCAATGGAAACAGCAAGCCACTTTCCCGAAAATGAAGCCACCTTGCTGATTTCCTGCTTGACATAGTGTTTCTCAAGAGAGATCAACTTTTTTATCAGTCTGAAAAACTGTACAATCAGGGATATGATCGATTTACGGGCAAGTTCATCATTTACATTGTTCATATATACTCCATATCGCCACTGAAACAGCCTCATCCGCCAACTAGTGGTTTTTTGGCCTGCTTCCGGATCTCTTTTTCATCGGCCCATTCGATCAGGCCGGTTTCTATATTGACGAGATTCATGGTAAATTTGAAATATACGTCTTTGACCCGTCCTGATGATTTCTTTATAGATGTAATCTCTCCGTAGAGAAAATAGTCGGTGCCTACCTGCCGGCCAAACTGCTTGGCGGTTGTCGGATCAACAATCCCCGAACTGGTCTGATATTCAAGTTGTTTCACAAGCTCATCATTAACTTCATTGACCGCTGAAAACCTTACTTTTCCTGACTTCAACAGGGTTACCCGGATCTTGTCTGTTACGGATTTGGTATCAATGTGCTCATCGGTCTTATTCTTGACCCGGTGCACATACAGTACCGGACGCTGTCCGGACTGCAATAGTGGAGTGGCGAGCAGAGAATTGACCATCTTCTCCGCAATCATCTGCAGGTCGGTGGAACCAAATTCTTGGGTGACCGTCTCGACCTGCTCCGGAGAACCGTACTGCACCCGGGGAGTTGTTGCGCAACTGAAAAGCAGTACAGTTATCAAGCAACTAATCAGTATCAGTATTTTTCTTCTCATGTTTATCCACCTCCTTGGAATTTTCTTGTTACATATCATTAAGTGGGTTGGGCTTTCTAATCATACATTTGAAACTCACCGCATTGTCTGATGGAGCTGTCGACTTAAACCCCCGGGAAACCTTACCGGCAAGGGTTGCCGGAATCCAGGCCGTAAGTGAAGAAACCTCGAACCCGCTGGAGTCATACCAAATAAAGCGGTATTCAAAATTTACGTCTCGACTACTCAGATTTTGCACCATTACCTGGGCTTGGAGCGACGATCCAACCGGCCTGACACTGACCTCACCAAAGGCAAGTTGCCTGGCAAGGACTTTGTCATTGACTTCAACTTTTTTCGAACTCAATCCGCCGGGGCCAGCCTGAACATCCAGAACATTCGGGGCTGTACCGGCACATGCTGCCAGCAAGATGGCACATGCCATTATTATACTCAATGATCTGTGCATACGACACCTCCTATCGTTTAAAATACTCTCGTCTGAAGTGAAAGGCCAGCGTTAGTGACCTTTCCAAGAACAATTAC
>JAFGIF010000270.1 GCA_016929755.1 Deltaproteobacteria bacterium
CAATGGTTAAGGTGGCGAATGGAAGAGAATGTTATGGGAGAAGGAGAAGGTTCGTTTTTTTAAGATAAAAGTATACATCTCTATGCGTTTGTGTCAACAGCAATAAATAGGCAAAAAGGGGGACGTAGGTGAATAAGTGAATTGATATTTATGAAAGACTATGTAATAGAATTGCATACTGAGAATATTACGCACAAAGGAAGGTTTCAGGTCACAACGTTTGTTATGCTTTTGATTTTGTTTTGATTATAGATACGGAGGGAAATGATATGAAGAGGAAGTGCTGCTGGGTATGTGTACTGGTTTTTGGACTTGCACTGAGCTGGACACTTGCTTATGCAGGGGATTTTTATGTAATACCAACCCAGAAAAAGAATTTTGCGCCTGTGTCCAAGACAGGACAGACGCAATGCTATGATGCAGATGGAAATCCAATAACTTGCTCCGGTACCGGTCAGGACGGTGAACTTCAAAAAGGCGTGGCATGGCCCGACCCGCGCTTTACTGACAATGGCAACGGCACGGTGACGGACAACCTGACCGGCCTGATCTGGCTGAAGAATAGCACCGATTTGGGACAAAAAACCTGGACAGAAGCCCTTGCAGCATGCAATGCTCTGAAACACGGTGATTACGGCCTTTCAGACGGCTCAGTTGAAGGGGACTGGCGCCTGCCCAATGTCAGTGAACTTCACAGTCTTGTGGATAAATCACGATTAAGCCCCGCCCTGCCGGCAGGGCATCCTTTCTTAGGTTTGACAGGCTGGTATTGGTCGTCTACTACTATTTCTGCCTATACCTACTCCGCCTGGGGCATCAATATCCACAACGGCATAGAAGATTGGGGTAATAAGTCGAATAACTATTATGTACGGGCGGTGCGTGGTGGACGATGAGGTGGGACGGATATGGGGGACGTAGGTGAAAAAGTGAATTTATGGAATAGTAAAGCTGGTCTGGGTAATTTAGACAAGCGCATAAGTGGTGAGGTTGGGCGAAAATTGGTAAAAAGTAGCGATTGACAACCGGGTTCGCCTTTTGTATAAAATCTAGTACTGTAACCGTAAACAATGGGCTTCAATATGTTGAGGTTTGTATGAGTTACATACACAATCACAATTTTTTAAATCTATTTCACTTTACCCGCTCTAAATAAACGAGTTCTTATCACTAGGTGGCTTTGATTTTTGGGGTTATCCTTTCAGGCTTGACGATTTGAACCTGGCTAAAAGAACTGTTCGCGGTGTTGATGGGCATTTGAGCCCAGGATAGTATGCATCAGGACAGAAGAAGGGTTCAAATCGTTGAGGCAAACCAGGAAAAGGCAGGAGACGAGAATGCGGAAATTTTCAATTTTTTTTACCGTTGTTTTTCTGGCAAGTTTAATAATCCTTGAACCATATCCGGTATCAGCCCAAAAAATGCCCCCCCCAGGGACGGGTTTTACGAAAAATTTCAAGGCTGGTCAAATTCTTGTAAAATTCAAAGATGGTTTTTCGGATAGTACATCGGACAGTACAATAAACACTCTCCTGAGTAGGATCCAGGCAAAAAAGATTCGTCATCTTCTGTTAAGAAATGTTAAATTGCTGCAAGTGCCGGAAGGCCGGGAGCTGGACATTTTAGAGCAACTGAACAAAGAAGCCTTTATAGACTATGCTGAATTAAATTATATTTTTCAAGCATTTGACACTGTTCCCAATGACCCGAAATTTTACCGGCAATGGGGGCATACGAAAATACAGTCAACAAGCGCCTGGGATATAAGCAAAGGCAATAATTCAATTAGCATAGCCATCATAGATTCGGGTATTGACGAGACCCATCCTGACCTGGCAGGTAAAATCGTTGCCGGTTACGATTTTGTTGATGACGACACTAATCCTCATGACGAACATGGCCATGGAACCCATGTCTCCGGTATTGCGGCGGCGCAAACGAATAACAGTGTAGGGATAGCGGGAGCGGCCTGGCAGACAATGATCATGCCGCTCCGGGTACTTGATGAACACGGTGATGGTTCTAATTCAGATATCTCAGATGCCATTGTCTGGGCTTATCAACACGGCGCCAAAATTATAAATATGAGTTTGGGCGGCAGCACCTTTTCTCAAACCATGCTAGATGCAGTTAATTCAGCCCATGATGCAGGCGCTCTTATTGTTGCTGCCATGGGCAATGACACCACGAGCACTCCCGCGTATCCAGCTGCCTATAACAATGTAATGGCTGTTTCCGCAACCGGACCATCTGATGTCAAGGCTAATTATACAAACTTTGGTGACCATTGTGATATCTCCGCGCCTGGAGGTGAAATGAGCTACTATCATGATCCCGGTGGTATTTACAGTACCATGCCAACTTACCCGGTATATGATACGACGTCCCTCTGGTTTGACAACAATTACGACTACGATCGTGGAACGTCAATGGCTGCACCCTTTGTGTCCGGTCTGGCTTCTCTGGTGTGGGCATTAGATCCGACCATGACTCAAGATGACGTTCAATCAGCCATAGAAGATAATGCTGATGATCTGGGTAGCCTGGGCTGGGATCAGTATTATGGTCATGGCAGGATTAACGCATATAAAACACTTAAAGCTGTTTTAGACGCTCAAAAGAAACCAGTTTCACCTGCAGTGTTGAATCTATTGCTTTTCAACTAGGAACAGAGAGATATGGGGGACGGAGATATGGGGGACGTAGGTGAAAAAGTGAATTTGCATTTATGAAAGTATTCTCAATATGATCTGATGCCGAGGAAATCACGCATAGACGCGCCCGGGGCCTTGCATCATGTAATAGTGCGGGGGATCGATCGCCAGGAGATTTTTTCAGACGGAAAAGATTGTTCTGCGTTCATGGAGCGGTTCGGCGATTTATTGATGGAAACCAGGACATCATGCTATGCGTGGGCATTGATCCCAAACCATTTTCACCTGTTGCTGAGAACGGGGGATGAGCCTCTCTCAGTCCTCATGAAAAAACTGCTGACCGGCTATGCAGTCAATTATAACCGGCGACACAACCGTTCAGGACATCTGTTTCAGAACCGTTATAAATCCATTCTATGCCAGGAAGACTCCTATCTTTTAGAACTTGTCCGTTATATCCATCTCAATCCGCTGCGTGCGAAACTGGTTTCAGAGTATAGAAGCTTAGCCGGTTATCCCTGGTGCGGACATAGGGTTATTATGGGGCGCAGGAAGATAGTGTGGCAGGATGCAGACTATGTGCTGGGACTTTTTGGAGATACAGAACATGAAGCCACAATGGCATATGAGCGATTTGTGCGTAGCGGCATTGAACAGGGGAAGCGGCCTGATTTGACAGGTGGTGGCCTGCTGCGGAGTCACGGAGGCTGGACCGGGGTCAAGTTGTTGCGGGAAACCGGAGGGTATCAGACAGGTGATGAGCGTATACTGGGAGATGGCGCATTTGTGGAGGAAGTCCTGGCAAAGGCGGAAGAGGGATTTAATAAAAAGTATAGACTAAGGGCGGAAGGCTATAACCTGGATACACTGATCAGCCGGGTGTCTGAAATCATGGGGATGAGTCCGGCACAGATATTGGACACTCAAAGAGACAGGAAAAGGACGGAGGCACGAAGCATAGTATGTTATTGGGCCAAAGAAGACCTCGGTCTCACCCAAAGGCAATTGGCTGCGGAGTTCAATCTGACGCCTTCGGCAATAAGTCATGCAGTCAGGAGAGGGAGAGCTATCGTAGAGAATAATTCATATTCAATGAGTACTTAAAAAGTTTTCACCTTTTCACCTACGTCCCCTATCCCCTCCCTACGTCCCCCTTCCAATTCCTTTGAAGTCGGTGGTTGACTGTCTGATCCGAAAGAGATACAATTATGTCGTAAATTACATAAAAGGGCAGTGAATTATAATTCATCTTACCGGAACCGCTAACAATCAGCATAAAGGAGGATTTTACCATGCCGATATTTATGATGTTTGGAAAGTATTCCAAAGAGGCCCTGAATAATGCTTCTCCGGAACGGACGAAAAAGGCCGTCGAAATCATCAAACAGAACGGGGGCAAGGTGGTATCGATGTATGCCGTGGTAGGGGAGCATGATCTCGTTTTTACCCTGGACATTCCCGATACGAAGAAGGCGCTGGCAATTTCGATGGCTATTCGCAAGTTA
>JAFGIF010000271.1 GCA_016929755.1 Deltaproteobacteria bacterium
TCTTTTATAACTCCGAGGGCAGTGCCTATCCCGCCGGTAGCCAGAGCGCCGGTATTGCAGTGAGTGAGGATTGAATATTTTTTATCCTGGTCAAACAGCCTTGCTCCAAGCTTGGCAATTGCCAGGTTGGATTTGATTTCCTCTTTCAGTATTTGTTCTGCTTCCTGCAAGCAGGTCTGATATGTATCGCCACCAGAATTGTCAAGGATCGCTTTCATTGTCCGCCTGACAGACCACTCCAGATTTATCGCGGTAGACCTGGCATTTATCAGGGTTTCTGCTGCCTCTTCCAGCTTCTCACCGGCTTTTGCCGCCAGCACTAGGCCAAAGGCGGCTGCTATGCCTATGGCCGGAGCTCCCCGCACAGTCAGGGTCTTGATTGCATTAGCGACATCAGCGGATGATTTGCAGGGTATCCATAATTCTTCAGCGGGTAGCCTTCTCTGGTCCAGAATATAAAATGTGGGTTCCTGATAGTAAAATGGTCTGATCATATTCCGAGTACATCCCTTGGTGTTGATTTATGTAAAAGGCTGGTTATTTCATTCATGGCATATTCTCTGATTTTCTGAGGTGTCGGCAGTTCTCTGGCAAGAGCGCCATTAGTGATAATTTCTTGCAGAACAGGCTGAGTTTTTCCTGAGCACTCGCAGATTCTCTTTTCTCCGAAAGGTACTACATAATCTTTCATGCATTGATAACATCTCAGCACGGACTTTTTGCCTGATTCTTTGCCGCGTTTTGCCAGGGGGCTGCCGTTAATTTCAACAATATCCATTGAATAATCCATGGTGGCGGCAGAAGATATTTGGGTGCCTACTCCAAAGGCATCCGCTACATCTGAAAGTTGAAGTATATCTTCCAGACCCAACCCGCCGGACACAAAAAGTTTTACATGTTGAAAACCGCGTAAATCAAGTTCCCAGCGAACCTCTTGCAGAATCGATTTAAAATTCCCCCTGCGGGAAGCCGGGGTGTCGAGCCTGACTCCATATAGGTTTTTCCCCATGGCTTGGGCAACCCGAATTGCTTCAAACTTTTCATCTTGAAATGTATCGATCAGCACAACCCGGGGTACGCTGCTATCCATGATCTCGTCAAAAGCGAGCGCGGCACTGAGCGTATCACCCATTTGCAGGATCAGGGTATGTGGGATAGTACCCACTGGCTTTTCACCGATGAGTTTTGAACTGGCCACGACTGCAACTCCATTGCAGCCCCCGATAAATGCCGCTCTTTCAACCATCGGCGCAATTGAAGGATGCATTCGCCTGGCACCAAAGCTGATCAAATCTTTATCACCACAGGCGACCCGTAAGCGCCCAGCCTTGGTTGCAATCCCTGATGCCTGACATAAACAGCCTAAAATTGCTGTTTCCAACTCACCGAAATCGAGGTAATGTCCTTCAATTGTCATGACCGGGGTACGGGCAGAAAACAGACTGCCTTCCGGTAAGGCTCTGACATTAATGGGTCTTCCTTCAAGCAGTATGCATACCTCTTCGAGGCCGGCAAATATACCCCAGGTGTAGTTGGGGTCAGGGAATGATTTCAGAAAGATCTCCATGCAGACATGTTTGCCCTTGTTTTTCTTCCTCAGGATTTCCTCGGTGCGCAGAAAATATACATCGGTTACTTCTCCCCGCTTTATCTCCTCGGTATCAGCAATGTGTAATTTTTTCATGTCTCAAGGATCTCCCTGATAATTGTGTTGGTAAGCTTCGGGTTCGCCTTGCCCTGTGTGGCTTTCATCACCTGCCCTACAAAAAAGCCAAGAAGCTGCGTTTTGCCTTGTTTATATGACTCCACCTCTTTGGGGTGACTTTCCAGAACCTGCTGTATTGTCCCTCTTAGATCATCTTGGTCGCTGATCTGCAACAATCCCCTGGTATTGATAATATCATCGGGATTTTTCCCGGTTTCAGCCATCTCATCAAAGACTTCTCTGGCCATGTTGCGTGAAATCGAACCTTCTTCGATGAGAATTATCAACCGGGTCAGCATCTGTGGAGTCACTTTTATTTCAGTGATATTTCCGGCTTTCAGAATCCTTAAGACATCGGTCATGATCCAGTTGCTGATTTCTTTGGGCTTGTCAAGGATGGTGGTACAACGCTCGAAATAGTCGGAAAGTTCTCTGGTCTGCGTCAGCAGATCGGCATCATATGCCGGCAGGTGATACTGCTTGATAAAACGGCAGCGCTTGGCCTCGGGAAGTTCCGGCAGGCAAGAGCGTATATCTTCTATCCAGCTTTTATCAATGATCAGGGGGAGCAGGTCAGGGTCGGGGAAGTAATGGTAATCATGACTTTCCTCTTTACTGCGCATGGAACGGGTTGTGTTCAGCGCGGCATCCCACAGCCTGGTTTCCTGTTCCACTTTTTTCCCGCTCACAACCAGTTTGGTATGACGCAAGATTTCAAAATCAAGGGCCTTTTGTACGTTCCTGAACGAATTCATGTTTTTCAGCTCTGTTCGAATGCCGTATTGTTTTGCGTCTTTTGGTTTAATTGAAATATTTGCATCACATCTGAATGAGCCCTCTTCCATATTACCATCACAGATATTAAGGTATACCAGCATTTGACGCAATTCCTTCAAATAGGCAACAGCTTCATCCGTGTTTGTCATGTCAGGTTCAGATACAATCTCCAGCAGGGGGACCCCGGACCGGTTAAAATCAATATAACTCAGGGGTTTTTCTTCGTCGTGGATATTCTTGCCGGCATCTTCTTCCATGTGAATACGGGTAATCCCGATTCGCTTGGTTTTTCCATCCACTTGGATATCGAGGAATCCCTTACGGCACAACGGTTCCTGGTACTGTGTTATCTGATATCCTTTTGGCAGGTCCGGGTAAAAGTAATTCTTGCGGGCAAAAATAGTTCTGTCCGCAATACTGCAGTGGGTGGCAAGACCGAGCTTTATCCCGAAATCTACGACTTTTTTGTTAAGAACAGGCAGAACCCCGGGCATGCCCAGACATACCGGACA
>JAFGIF010000272.1 GCA_016929755.1 Deltaproteobacteria bacterium
AGATTACGGATGTGGTATCCATGAAGATTCCGAGACGATTTTTGCCCCATTTTATTCCACTGATCCCCTGAAAGTCGGACTGGGGCTCACAGAAGCCAGGATGTCAATGATAAAGATCGGTGGAGAAATCCAGATGAAGTCTCCAACAGGGCCCGGGACAATTGTTGATCTCAAAATTCCGGTTGCTTATAAGGCTGATTCGACTCCAGGCGGTCCTGCGCTGTTCTGAAATTCCTAAAAGCACAAGATAGTCAATACCGGCAAATACGTTCAGGCACCTTACACTATATCGATAGCAAGTGAAAATAATTCTCATATAAATGTTGAAAAAAGTTTCCATCAATTAACAATTATATTATTATAAGTAATATCAGACTGCTATACCGCTGATTAAGCGGCATTTAAATTGCATCCAGATGATAATCATTGAAATGGACCAATTTTTACCTACAAGGGGGTTCCCATGAAAAAAGTACTGATGATTGTCGGGATAGTGATTATGTTCTCCACAAATACAATAGCCTATGTCCCTGACGATCCTGATTTTATGTGTGCCGAACCGGGCACTGAATACTATGAGCCGGGGACCTGGATATTCGATGAGCAGTTTGCCTATTTCAGTTTTGCGCCGTTTTCTACCCGACTCAGTGCAATATACCGCGATCCAGGGCGTTATGGAACACCGCAGATTTCAGGTTCCAGCATTGATTTGGCATGGGATATCGGAAAGGGGGATTCGGCAACCGTCATAGCGATAGTTGATACAGGTGTTGTCTGGGGCGACCTAGATATTGTCGAGAAACTTTTTATCAATATGGGTGAATTGCCATTGCCCGAAGGAAGTACGCTATATGATGCTAATCAGGATGGAGTTTTCAATGTTATGGATTACTCCGAGGATCAGAGGGTTGTAGATGTAAATTTAAATGGACTGCTTGATCCGCAAGATTTGATCGCGGCGTTTTCAGACAGTTTTGACGATGACGGCAATGGCTTTACGGACGATATTTGCGGCTGGGATTTTTTTGAAAATGATAACGACCCGGAAGATATATCCAGCTATTTTGCTGCCCGTTATCACGGCAGGGGCCAGTCACGCAGAGCTGCAGGACAGCAGGACAATGGAATTGGCGGCTGTGGTGTTTGTCCGGAATGCCTGATTCTTCCGTTGAAGAATTGGGATTCTTTTATCGTGGACACAAATTATTTCGGCCTCGCAACCATCTATGCCAATATGATGGGAGCCTCCGTACTGGAAGGGGCTATCGGCGGAATGAACAATTCAGGCATCTGCAAGGAGGCATTTAGAGATGCTTACGATTCCGGTATGGCCCTGTTTCTGGTATCATCCGATGTCAACAGCGCCAATCATAATTTCCCTACGTATCTGGATGAGCCGATTTACTGCTCCGGTATGGTAACGGATACCTATCCGATACCATATGTCCTTCCCACAACATATTTCAGAGATTCAAATCTGACTCAGTACGGGACGAAGAATCAGCTCTCGTTCGAAGTAGCAACCGGTTCGGAATCTACCGCCATGTCGTCCGGGGCCGGCGCGATGCTTTTCTCACAAGCCAGGAAGATGGGTATCGAGCTTTATCCCGATCAGGTAAAACAACTGCTCACCATGACCGCCGAGGATGTTCTGCCGGAAAACCTCGGATCGATAGGATCGCCGGACCCTGCCCAGGAAGGTTGGGATCAGCATTTCGGATATGGCCGGGTTAACCTTTTTGCAGCAATGGAAAGACTGGATCTGGGGGATGTTCCTCCGGTTGCAAGAATCACTTCGCCGGCATGGTCTACCTACCTCGATCCAACCAGGGATGTTCTGAGTATAACCGGTGATATCATGCCGTATGACGGCCAGGAAATGATCTGGGTTCTGGAGGCTGGTTACGGGATTGAGCCGACCAATTTCCATGTACTAACTTCAGGTACTTCAACTGGGTTTGGTCTTGAACTTATTGAAATGGAATTGTCAGGGATTATGTCTTGCGTATTTCCCAATGATGGGGATTTTGATTTTTCTTCATATCCGGCTCAGCCGGACCCCAAGAATCCAGGCGAGGCGGATATTCAGCCTAACCGGCATATGTTTACCGTACGACTCAGGGTCGAAGATCCTTCCGGCGTTACGCTGGCAGATGATAGAAGGAGTTTTTTCCTGTACAGGGAAAAAAATCTCCACGATGGCTGGCCCGTTAATATCGGTGTCGGAGGTGAAGCCTCACCACGTTTTGCAGATCTAGACGGCGACAATTTGCTCGAAATAATCATTGCCACAGCCGACGGACGGATACTTATTTTCAAGCACAATGGCGAGGCCTTTAGCGTAAATGACAAACCGATTGTATTCTATTCCGAACCGCATGCGTTGGCACAAAATCATGGCATGTCTCTTCCGGGAATTGAACTGAGGTCAACCTTTATTACTCCCGCCATAGGGGATATCGACGGTGACTCAATCAAAGAGATTATCAGTGTGGCCGGCAACAAGGTTTATTGTTTCAAGGCTGATGGCAGGCAGCAGTTCAGCCCCATTGATTTCAGTGATAATTTCTTCCAGGACATTAAAGAGAACAGGTTATGTGAAGATAACCACATCGGGCCTGGGACCATGGCCGCTCCTGTGCTGCATGACCTTGATGGTGACGGCGCCATGGAGATTATTGTGGCTGCCGCTGATGAGCGGATCTATGCCTGGCACTGTAACGGAACTCCGGTAGAGGGTTGGCCGGTATACGTTCGCAGTGCAGATACCGGGGCCCGCATCATACATCCGCCTTGTCTGGCGGATCTGGACGGTGACGGTACCAAAGAGATAGTTGTGGCGACCAATGAATATACTGCAAGTAAAGAGCAGGCAGACGATCAGCTTGTGTTAGCCGCTTCCAAAAGCAGTGCCCTTGACAAAGTACCCGGTGCGCTGCTTCCATTTGCCCTGAACTTCGTTAACTCCCTTGTGGGCAAGGATTGTTTTGTTTATGCGATCTATCCCGACGGCACCATGCACGATGGAGATCCGGATGGAGAAGGGGGAAGAAATGTGGATGAAGAGGCCTTTGTTGAAGGCTGGCCGGTTGCTGTCAAATCGCTTATGCCTGATACCCTGCCGCTCATCGGGCCTTCCAACAAACCCTGCTCATTTGATTATGATAACGACGGGGCAGACGAGGTAGTGGCCAGTTTCGTAGCCGCCCAAACCACGATAATTGACGGCAGCGGCAGCATCCTGAAAAAAATGGACCAGGGGCCCATGGGAGATCATGCACTCGGCATACGGGATACTTCACTGGCTCTCAATATGTTTGACAGTGCGGCCATCGGTGATATTACCGGGGACCATAAACCTGAAATCGCCAAAGGCGGAATCACCTTGATGGGTGCTTTGAATCTTGCTTTGGCCGGTCAGAATCTGCCGTTTAATCATATCGTTCAGGTCTGGGATACCCAGAGCGGTAAATTCCTTGATGCTTATCCCCGTACAATAGACGATTTTACCATGTACTCCGAGCCCTGTATTGCCGACATGTCCGGAGATCGTGTTCCCGATGTGGTTGCC
>JAFGIF010000273.1 GCA_016929755.1 Deltaproteobacteria bacterium
AGCGTTGCTGAAATAGCTCCCATTCCGCTGGCGGCAACCACACAGTCTTCACCGCCTTCGAGCAGTGCAATGCGATCCTCCAGGTTACGCGGGGTCGGGCTGAGCTCGCGGGTATAATTGTATCGATACAGGTTATCCCATGTAACCGCGTCGATAAGTTCCTGGATGTCGCTGGAGAGTTCATAGGAATTGGCCATATGGATCGGACGACGTATGGCCCTGGTATCGGTGTCGATACCCTCGCCGGCATGCACGCATAGCGTTTCAAACTTCCAGTCCGGATTTATTTCTCTGGTCACCCTGCCCTCCTAAAAATTACATGATTTTATTTTATGGGTCTCTGTATTATGGCTACCGGTTTGAATTGCGGAAATCAAGCCTCATTATTATTAACAATACCATACATGCGCAAGGCGAATTGTATTCTTAGTAAGAACTCTGATAATTTTGTTTTTGACATACACATCTGATGAGTAGTATGAGTATAGTAACTTTGTTTATTATGTAATTGAATTCGATTTGTTTGAATTTTATTGGGGGGTGTATAAACCAAACCCAGGAGAATACATGATACCGATTCGAAAAATCACTGCCGTTGAGGCAGTTGTCGAGAATTTGAAAAAACATATCAGAAACGGTGATTTCGGCCCCGGGGACCAGTTGCCCAGCGAGCCTGTATTGCAGGAGAAATACGGGGTCAGCCGTCTTACCCTGCGCGAGGCCCTTGCAAGGCTGGCAGCCCTGGGAATCATCAATGTCAGACACGGCAAAGGGGCTTTCGTGACAACAGCCATCAGCCTTTCGGCCCTGGACGATGTGCTGATCCCCATGTTTCCGCAGCACGATCTCAACCGTATGAACGACCTGGTGGAAGCCAGGAACCTGATCGAATCGGAAATGGCGTCCAAGGTTGCAGAAAAACGCACTGATGAACAAATTGCCTGCCTGGAAAGCCTGCTATCCTATGATGATGAAATTTTGGATAATCCCGAGATGTTTGCCGAGCGGGATTATGCCTTTCACTTCGCCCTGGCCCAAATGGCCGGCAACCAGTTTTCTCTGACCATGTACCAGGCGCTCTACCGGCATATCCGGGCCTTTCTGGTGCAATACGCCCGCAGTATCGACGATCGCAAAGAGGCCCTGGAACGGCATCGGCCCATCCTCAAGGCCATCATCGATCAGGATGCGGATAAAGCCAGAAAACTGGCCCGTGAACATGCCGGCATCTGTGCATCATTTATTAAGAAAATGATAAACATCAAGGAGTAAACCTGAATGAAAAACCTGCTCGATTCGCTGCATGAAGTTCTACTGATGGGCCCGGGGCCGTCTTGCATCCCTGAGGCGGTCTACCAGGCGCTTTCCAGGCCAACTATTGGACATCTCGACCCTCTGTTTATCGAGATCATGGATGAGATCAAACAGCTTTTGCGCCAGGTCATGCAAACCGGCAACCGATTGACCATTCCGATCTCGGGAACCGGTTCCGCCGGGATGGAGACCTGCTTTGTCAACCTGATCGAACCCGGTGATGAGGTATTAATCCTGATCAACGGGGTATTCGGCAAACGCATGCAGGACCTGGCCACTCGCCTGGGTGCTCGCGTTGACACGCTGGAGTTCGAGTGGGGTACCCCGGTCGTTGTGGAACAGGTTAAAAAACAGCTTGAAAAAAAGGACTATGCCATCGTGGCGGTGGTACATGCCGAAACTTCGACCGGAGTGCGCAACCCGGTCGAAAAGATTGCCGAACTGGTAGAGGATAGCGCTTCGCTCTACCTGGTGGACGCGGTCACCAGTCTCGGTGGGATACCCGTAGAAACCGACGCCTGGCAGGTGGATGCACTCTACAGCGGCACCCAGAAATGTCTCTCCTGCCCTCCGGGATTGGCGCCAATAACATTTTCCGAGCGCGCTATCGAGAAAACACTGAAACGCAAAACCAAGGTTCCCAACTGGTACCTGGACCTTTCTATGATCATAAATTACTGGGAGGGCAATACACGGGCCTACCATCATACCGCTCCGGTCAATATGCTCTACGGACTGTATCAGGCGCTACTCTGCATTACTGACGAAGGATTTGAAAACGTCTTTGACCGACACCGTGCATGCCATCTGGAACTGGTGAAATCCCTGGAACAACGGGGAATGGATATGCTGGTAGATCCCGAATATCAGCTACCAATGCTCAATGCGGTCAAGATACCGCAGGGTGTGGACGAAGCCCTGATACGCAGGCGTCTCCTGGAAGAACATCGCATCGAAATCGGTGCCGGTCTGGGCCCCCTGGCCGGCAAAATCTGGCGCATCGGCCTGATGGGACATACAGCCCGCAGCGCAAATATCAGGCATTTGGCCGAAGCACTGGATGATGTCATCTTAAAAGGCTTAGGTACCGGGTAAGCCGGGCCTTTTTAGATTTGAAGCATCCCGGTGAATTTTCTGCATTGATATTGAGGGAATAGAAGCCCTGAATACTATTATAATTCTTTGAATAAAAGGACGAAAAATGAAAAAGATTGAGGAGCCTTCAAAAACAATCCCGGTAATGGCTGAAACAGATGTCCTGGTCGTGGGAAGCGGCCCCGGGGGTCTGGCTGCCGCCCTTGCCTCAGCCAGGGCAGGTGTCGATACCATGCTGGTGGAAAGGTATGGCTGTTTTGGCGGCATTATCACCCAGGCCATGATCGGGACCATCGCCTGGTACCGCTCCAACATAAATGTGGTGGATGCAGGAGGAATCGGAGTCGAGTTCGAACAGCGGGCCAAAGAGATGGGGGCGAGCACACCCATATTCCTGTATGAAGTGCTGGATACGGAGATATTTAAACACATTGCCGACCGGATGGTGCTGGAGGCCGGCATTGTCCCTCTACTGCACTGCCTTAGTGTTGACGTGATCATGAAGGACGGCACCATCAAGGGTGTCATTACCGAAAGCAAATCCGGCCGTCAGGCCATCCTGGCCAAAAGGGTCATCGATGCCACCGGAGACGCGGATATTGCCTGGCGTGCCGGAGTTCCCTATCGCATGGATCAAAAAGACAAACTGGAGGAAGTATCGGTAAATTTTGGCTGCAGCGGTGTCGATATTGATAAATTCCTCAACTACACCCTGAGTAATCCAAGTACCATAGCGGACTGGGGTGATGCATCCGGCAATAAGGAAGAAGAAGAGTTCAGCACCTACCTGATAGAACCTTTCATGAAAGCAAAACAAGCCGGAGAGATTCCCGAGTATGCCCGCATTGAAAGCTACTGGGGCAATTTTACCGATGCCGGCGAAATTCCTACCCTGAATGCGATTCATATGCCGGGCATCGACCCAACCGATGTGCATGACCTCACCAAGGCGGAAATCGAGGGCCGACAGCAGGTTATGTGGGCCGTGGCCGCATTGAAGAAGTACACCCCCGGTTTTGAAAAGGCCCGCCTGAGGACCATGGGGGCATCGCTTGGCACCAGAGAATCGCGAAAGATCATCGGCACATACAATATCACCGAGCATGACGTGTTACACGAGGCCCGCTTCACGGACTCGATCGGAATCTTCCCGGAGTTCCTGGACGGCAATGACATTGCAATCATGCCCTCCACAGGCAGATATTTCCATGTACCCTACGGCATCATTGTACCGCAGAAAGTGGAAAACCTACTGGTTGCCGGTCGCTGTGTTGCCGGAGACAAGATATCGCACGCCGCCACCCGGCAGATGATGTGCTGCACGGTAACCGGCCAGGGTGCCGGGGTGGCTGCTGCCATTTCTGTAAAGGACAATGTCTCCTGCAGGCAGGTTG
This sequence comes from Deltaproteobacteria bacterium, assembly GCA_016929755.1. Taxonomy (GTDB): domain Bacteria; phylum Desulfobacterota; class Desulfomonilia; order UBA1062; family UBA1062; genus JAFGIF01. The sequence continues at coordinate 3,804 of JAFGIF010000273.1, forward strand.
ATATTTCAAAAGTCCAGAGGACCCTGAAAAAACAGGGCGTCAGGATCGAATGACGACTTCATTACATATGAAATGACCCGGCAGCCGGATATGTTTCTTCGAATCCTGGGACTTGTTACACCAGTATTACCGGCAACTGTATAAATTTTATATCCATCTCCGGATGGATGAAGTGTTTAGGAGGGCATAAATGAACCAAACCACCAGACTTCCATTCAGGGTCAAAGTAGGGTACGGGGCGGCGGAACTGCCGAACTCGCTGACCTGGACCATGTTCTACGTGCTGTTTCTTTTCTTCCTGACCGATGTGGTTCGGATCGAACCGGCCATGGCCGGTTTTATCATGATGCTGGGGACCTTATGGGATGCCGTCACCGACCCGGGGATTGGCATCATTTCCGACCGCAGCAAGTCGAAATTCGGCAGAAGACGACCCTTTATTCTGGGCGTGGCAATACCGTTCGGAATTATCACCTGGCTGCTGTTTACCGACTTCGGTTTCGGGCCTAAAATGACCATGGCCTATTTTATCATCGTGGTTCTGATCTACTTTACCATTTTCACCGTGCTGGATGTCCCTTATACTTCACTTGCCGCAGAAATGACCCAGGATTACGACGAACGTACCAGCCTGATCAGCTTCCGAGCTGTTTTCTGCCAGATCGCCTCTATCCTTGGGGCAGCCTTACCGCTGGTCCTGGTTCAGTGGCTCAATCAATCCGTTCACAGCCTGAAAATCAGCTGGTCGGTGGTCTGCGCCATTTTCGGATTCATCGCCATCTTTCCGATCCTGTGGACCTGGCGCGCAACCAGGGGTTATGAGCTCTTTCCGGAATCAACCACGGTAAAACTGAAAGACATTCCCGATGCGGTATTTAAAAACCGCACCTTCAGATATACGGTCGGGGTCTATGTTTTCAGCAATGTCGGAATGGGCGTTGCCGGGGCCGTCATGGTCTACTTTATGAAATATTTCATGAACTTCAACGAGACCCAGGAATCGATTGCCTTTCTTTTTCTGTTCGCCTGTACCATCTTCTGGATTCCCGTCATCAATATGATTTCCGCCAGGCATGGCAAGCGCTGGGCATTCATGATTTTCATCGGCCTGTGGGCCATTATTCAGTCTGTGGGTGTCATGCTTGTTCGTCCAGATACTGTTGTATTTTTCTATATCCTGATAATTCTGGCATCCGGCGGACTGATCGGGGTTACCATGGCCGGATGGTCCATGATTCCCGATGTGATCGAGGTGGATGAATTTAAATCCGGCCAGCGCCGGGAAGGACTCTATTTCGGGGTAATTTCGTTTTCACGCAAGATCTCGGTTGCCATCGCCTTGTGGCTGGTGGGGATCTTCCTCTCCCGGATCGGATATGTGCCCGATGCCCAGCAGACAGACTCGGCAATCTTCGGCATCAGGATTCTGTATGCAGAGGGAACCGCGGTGTTCCTGTTTATCAGCATCATACTGGCCTATCTGCTGCCTATGAACAAACAGAAACATCAGGCTTTAAGAGAAGCGATCGAGTTGAAAAAGGCCGGTCAACAGTGGGATGCCGAAGCTATCAAGGATATTTTATAACAGAACGGAGGGTATTGACTGTTGACTTTTCAGCAGAAATCCGTACCTCTTGAATAAATCGGTTGTTGTATGTGACACGGTATTCTTCAAATCAACCGGGGAATCTGCAACAATTTTGCCAATGGTTGATGTGAACGGAGGAATGTATGAAAAGTGGCAAATTCGAGGTTCTGAGCAAAAAGGAATTGCAGACAATCCATCAGTACACCCTTGAAGTTTTTGAGGAAACAGGCATCAAGGTAGAAGTGAAAAAAATGCGTGAAATGCTCGCCGATGTGGGCTGCATTGTCGATCAGAAAACCAAGATCGTAAAATTCCCTCCCAGGATCGTTGAAGATTATGTGAAAAAAGCCCCGCGAGAATTTATCCTGTGCGGCGCCGATCCAAAGGTGCAGTGGGTAATAAATCCGGATACCAGGGTCTACGGCGGTCTGGGCACTTTAATCAACATCTATGATCTGGAGACCGGCGAGTACCGGCCGACAACCTTGAAGGATATACAGAACCACTTAATCCTCATCGATCACCTGGATTATATCCAATCCAACCAGATGGATATCTGGCCCAACGACATTCCCATGCAGACCATCCATGCGCAAACCATCCGCTTCTGGGCCAAAAACTGCCGGAAATCATTCGGCATGGGGGCCTATGGGGTCCTGGCCACCAACGATATGATGAACATGGTCGAGATAGCAATGGACGGCGCTGAAAACATCAGGGACAAACATCCATACATCACGATTATCAGTATCCAGAGCCCGCTTTCCACCGCCCAGATACAGCTGGAAGGATTGATGATCCTGGCCGAACATGGCCAGCCGGCCCTCATGTCGCCCGAGGCCATGGCCGGTACCACCGCCCCGGTTACCCTGGCAGGCCTTCTGGTGCAGCACAATACCGAGGTTCTGGCCCACATTATCATGGCCCAAGTCGTGAATCCGGGCACGCCGGTCATGTACGGCAGTGTATCCACAATCGCTGAAATGCGCCGAGGAACCGTGGCACTGGGAGCAGTCGAAACCGGCCTGATCAGCGCGGCGGCCACGCAGATGGCGCATTTCTATGACATTCCCTGCCGGGCCGTGGCAGGCGCAACCGAAGCCAAGACCCTTGATATCCAGTGCGGTATTGAAAGACAGCGCTCGCTTCAGATGACCGCCATGGCCGGGGCGAATTATATCACCTGTGTGGGCACTACTGAATCGACCACGGCCGGAGCACACGAACTGACCGTTATCGATAATGAGTTGATCGGGATGATCGAGCGAGGCATCCGGGGTATCGAAGTAAACGAAAGCACCCTGGCACTAGATGTTATCAAGCATGTCGGGCCTGACGGCAACTACCTGATGGAAGAGCACACCCAGAAACACTTCAGAAAAGAGCATTTCATTCCCAGGCTGTGCGACCGGGATAAACGCGATATCTGGGAAAAAGGCGGCAAGCGAGACATGGCGATCAGGGCCAGGGAAGAAGCCTTGAAGATATTGGCCGAACATGAGCCCAGGGATATCGATCCGAACTTGGCCCGGGAACTCGATAACTATACCGAGATGGTCGCAAATCGCAGCCTCGACGAGTTTTATGCAGCCGAATGGGAGGCCTGATATCTGATTGCATTAAAAACCAAGCATGACCCATGGGCATGCGCATTGAAATATTTGGAGGGAATAAATGACAGATGCCTTGATTCAGCCGCTCAGAGATGCCATAGTCGAGATGAAAATCGATGAAACCGAAGATCTTTGCCGCAAATGCCTGGATGCCTCCTTGAGCCCGATAGACATCCTGAATAACAGTCTTATTCCGGCCCTGGATATCGTAGGTACCCTGTTTCGCGACGGCGATTACTTCCTGCCGGATGTACTCATGTCGGTCAAGGCCTACAACAACTGTTATACCGTGCTCGAGCCGCTGCTCAAAGGAGGCGACTACAAACCGCGTGGAACCGTCCTGCTGGGAACCGTTGCCGGAGACATCCATGAAATCGGAAAGAACATCCTGCTGGCCCTGCTGCAGGGAAACGGCTTTGACGTAATCGACCTCGGGATTGATGTAGCGGCAGAAACGTTCATGGAAAAGGCCAGGGAAACCAACCCGGATATAATCGGGATGTCGGCCCTGCTCTCCACCACCATGCCCTGCATGAAAGAGGTGATCGATCTGTTCACCGAAGCAGGCATCAGGGACAAGTATAAGTTCATCATCGGGGGCTCACCTATCAGCCAGAGATTCGCAGAAGAAATCGGTGCCGACGGCTACGGTGAAGACGCACAGGCCGGCGTTGAACTGGCCAAAAGCCTTATGATCTAAGTGGTGCAGGCTGATATGCGAAAGACAATCACTGTTCCCGAAAACAATGTGGGCCTGGCGCAGATTATCCTGTACAGCCTGGCGGGGTTAACCTTTAATTTATACGATACCATCCTGTATGCCTGGCTCCCCTATTTCTACATCCCGCCCCAGGACAAGGGCCTGACCCAATATATTCCCTTGGCAGCCCTGGGAATCCTGCTGGCAGGCGGAAGAATTCTGGATGCCGTCACCGACCCGCTCGTGGGATATATGAGCGATCATACCAGATCGCGCTGGGGCAGGCGAAAACCGTATATATGCATCTCCAACCCGATCCTGTTTCTGGCCTTTATCCTGGTATGGGTACCCCCGGTGCACGGCAACAGCATGACCAACGCAATCTTCCTCGGGATCATCCTTTTTATTTACTACATCTCATATACCGGCATGCTGATACCCTGGTTTGCCGTGCTGCCCGAAATGAGCCCCATCAATTCGGTCAGGGTCAAGATCGCATCGATCGGGGTAGCCATCGGAGTTGTCGGATCACTGATCGGCGGGGGATTGTCCGGAGTGCTGTTTGAAAAAATGGGCCCGTTTGCAATGGCCCTGATTCTCGGCGTGATAGGGCTAGTTGCCGGCCAACTGACAATCTTCGGGGTCAAAGAACACTATCAGATTCAGCAGCAGGAGGAGCCCCCCGGATTTCTCAAGGTAGTAAAAGAGGTGTTCATCGATCGCCAGGTGTTGTCATTTGCCGTCATGATCATGCTGGTTCAGCTCACCTATCAGCTTATGCTCATGAACGTTCCCTATCTGACGACCCTGATTCTCGGGCGTTCCGAAGCCGACGCCTCGATCCTCATGGGCGAAGTGCTCCTGAGCGTTGCGGTTTCCGTGCCTTTCTGGCACTGGCTTCTGCGGAAGTTTTCCAAACGCCGGCTTTTCAGAATCATCATTCTATGGATGGTTGCCGGCTTTACCTTGTGTTTCTTTATCGGAATTATAGATTCCCCCACACCATTTATCCAGGCCATGATTGTATTTCCACTGGCGACAATACCCATGGGCGGAATGTTCATTACTGTTCTGGGCATAATTGCCGACCTGACCGACTATGATGAACTCAAGACGGGAAAAAGACGCGAGGCCATTTACTACGGCATATATGGAATTGTGAGAAAAACCGGATGGGCTATGTGCTCCCTTATTCTGGTCGGGGTATTTGCCGTGTTCGGCTATAGCGCTGAAAATCCTCTGGGTGTGCGGATAATCTGGCTGGTATGCGCTCTGTCATGTCTTATAGGCCTTCTGGCATTCATTCCCTATAAGCTGGGCGACAGCAAGGAAGAAACCAGGGCTATAATGAGCCTGTAAAAAATCATTCCATTTGTAAGATCACTTCAAGATTGGAGAATATTATGAATGAGTTAATTAAAAATCTGATCAAAGACGGACCGGTCCTGACCGACGGATCATGGGGTTCGCAAATGCTTAAACGGGGCCTTAAGGGCCGTGAAGCTCCTGATTCGTGGAATCTTACCCATCCCGACGCAGTTGAAGAAGTCGCCCGGGGATACGTAGATGCCGGCAGTCGAATTATCCTGACCAATACCTTTGGTTCCAACCGCTATGTACTGGGCAAATTCGATCTGGCAGACAAGGTGGTCGAAATCAATACAAAAGGGGTTGAGATCTCAAAAAGGGCTGCCCAAGGCAAGGCTTATGTTTTTGCATCCATGGGCCCCAGCGGAAAGATGCTGGTAACAAAAGATGTCAGCCGGGACGATCTGAAGCAGGCCTTCGAAGAACAGGCCAATGCCATTGCCATGGCCGGTGCGGACGCAATCGTTGTCGAGACCATGATGGATTTGAATGAAGCACTAATTGCGGCCGAGGCAGCCAAGCAGACCGGCCTGCCGGTAATCGCGTGCCTGGTTTTCGATTCCGGCAAGCAAAAAGACCGCACCATGATGGGCAACACTGCGGAGCAGGCTGTGGATGAATTCACCAAAATCGGAATCGATGGCATCGGAGCGAACTGCGGACAGGGCATAGAGGGTTTTATCCCCATCTGTGCGCAAATGAGCGCTGCCACCGATCTGCCGATCTGGATGAAGCCGAATGCAGGGCTTCCCGATATGGTAGCCGGAGAGGTGATATATAATACCACAGCCCAGGAGTTTGTCCGCTTTGTTCCCGATCTTGTTAAGGTCGGGGCCTCTTTCATCGGGGGATGCTGCGGTACTGATCAGGACTTTATCCGTGCAATAGGAAAAACCCTGGAAGGATTATAACAACACTCAATCATTCATTATCCGGGGGTTCGTCTTCAGGGCGTATAAGACGCACATCCAGGGGCCTAAGCGTATCGAGGTGGGTGTCGCGCTGCGGAAAGGCGATTACGACACCCGCTTGGCGGAACAGCTCATCTATGCGAAACCTGATATCACTCTGCGTGGTCCAGCGTTTCATTATCCACACCCAGAAATACACCTCAAAAACCAGTGAATTGTCACCGAATTCCCAGAAGAGAACAAAGGGCTCGGGTGATTTTAATACATTGGGATGTTCGCGCCCAGCCTGAAGCAATAATTTTTCAACCTTCCTGGTATCCGACCCATATGCTACCCCGACTGTTACTTTGCTGCGCACGCTCTGTTCGATCATCGTCCAGTTGATGATATTCTTTTCCAAAAAACTGCTGTTGGGCACCAGCACGCGTACATTGTCGAATGTCCGCAACTGAGTACAGCGGGCACCGACATTTTCAATTGTGCCAAAGTTGTTCTCCACCTCGATCACATCACCGATCCTGATCGGACGCTCCATCATGATAATAAATCCGCTGATGAAATTATTGATGAGATTCTGGGCACCAAAACCAATCCCGATTGCGACAGCTCCCCCCAGAAACGCAAAAGCGGTCAAGGGGATGTTAACCGTACGCATCGCAAACAGTACGATAAACAACAGGGCAAAATAGAAAATCACTTTTTCAACGGCCGACTTGGCGTTTTCATCGAGCTTTGTGCGCGGCAACAGGCGTTTGCTGAATAGCCGGATGAAATTTTTGATCAGAATCATCCCGATGATCAGGATCAGAAGAGCGGTAACAACTTTCTTGACCGAAACGGATTTGTCATCAATAACCCAGAGTTCGAACTCCCATATCCCCCGTATTTTAGCGCCGGCCGCAGCAAGTCTTGTCACCAGGGTAATACGCTCACGTTCAAGAGCGGTCTCATCGAGAAAACGCTGGGTCAAGCGTTGCGCGCCTTGAAGCATTGCAAGATATTCAAGCCCTCGTTCTGCCAGTCGTTCCTTGGCCTTCAACTGGTTTTCAACACTCTGCCGCACGGAGCGATCAAGGGTATTTTCAGCAAGTTGTTTCTGAAGAGTTGCAATTTGAGAATACAAGTTGGTACGCTGATTCTGCTGCAGGGTCATAAGACGCTCAACACTGGTTAGATTTACCTGGACTTCCTTTTGCCACTCCTGAACTTTTGTATAATCCTGGGCTTCCTTGATCAAGGCATAGCGGCGCTGCCATGTCTGTTCTTCCTGACCCACGAGCTGCAGCACGTATTCAGTCTGCTCAAGAACCTTCTGATATGTTTCGCGCCAAGCCTCACGCTCTTCCAGGAATGCCTCTGCCCGGGCACTTGCAGCCTCGCTGCTTTTCAGCCTGGCATCAAGATCCTTCTGGGCCTGCAGCCATGCGTTTTCGGCACGATTCTGCTCCCGCAGGAGTGTGTTGGTCCGGTCTTGGAATTTTTTTCTCTGTTCATTCAAGGTATCGAGATTTTTTTGCAGATCTTCGGGATCAAAGGCAAGGTGGGCTTTTATCCACTCCACATCCCTAAGGGCCATGTTTTTCCCCAGCCTGGCAATGCTCAACTCGGTGAGGGCATTTTCATGATTTATCTTGAAAAGCTGATATTGTGCCTGCGAAACATCCACCTCGATCTTTGCCTG
>JAFGIF010000274.1 GCA_016929755.1 Deltaproteobacteria bacterium
GCCAGACGGAAGGCCTTGAGAACCGAATCGATGATCTGCTGGTGATCATTGGCATAGATCTGGATCCAGCCCGTATCTCTCTGTGATATGGAATCCTGGTGATCATTCCATACGGTCCAGGGTGAACCGACCCCTCTATTGACCACACACATTACAATCGGCAGGCGTGCCCCAGCCGCCCAGTGTATCTGTTCGTGCATATACAGCAGGCCGTTGGCGCTGGTTGCCGTAAATGCTCTTGCTCCGGCACTGGATGCTGCTATGCATACTGCCATAGCACTGTGTTCACTCTCGACCGGGATATACTCTGCTTCCATCTGCCCGGATTCAATCAGTTCGGAGAGTTTCTCAGTCAACGGGGTTTGAGGCGTTATGGGATATGCGGCAATAACCTGTACCCGGGCAAGTTTTACTCCGAGAGCCGCTGCAACGTTGCCTGATTCAATGATATGCATATCCTAGAGATCCTCCTTGAGCGCTTTAACTTCTTCAACCATTGTAATGGCTTTCGTGGGACATTCTTCGGCACAGATTCCGCAACCCTTGCAGTACTCAAGATCAATTGTAGGCGGTATGGTTTTGGTGATAACTACATCAGGACAATACAGCCAGCAGATGAAACAGGCGGGGGCCCCGCGTTTGGCCGGGATGCACAGATTCAGATCGATTACGGGGCGTAGGACCCTCCATGATCCTGTTTTTCCCCCATCGCCTGGGCCTGATTCACTGTGGGAAGTTATATGACCGCATTCTTTGCTTCCCATCTATTTTCCTCCTACTACGGTTTTATCATAGGTAAGCATGGCAGCTTTTGCATTTTCTTTGGGTCTTCTATCAACGAACTCGTCCTCGATCGCCTTTATCAGGGCTGATATGTCAAAAAGATCAGTGGCTTTTGCGAATGCACCGATGATGCCTGAATTGACCACCCCGGGATTTAATCCGGCTTCAATTGCAAGGGTTGTAACATCCGCAACGGCGATACACATACCATCGAATGAGTATGTGTTAAGTGGCAAAGGTGTATTCAGTATTATTTTCCCCCCTGACTTGAGGCCATCTGTCACATCAACCTCATCGAGCAGCAGATGATCGAGCACAACAATCATATCAGGATGATCTATTGGTGAAAGGTCGTAGATTTTCTCTTTAGATATCTTGAGAGAGGTAAAAACCGGTGCTCCTCTTCGTTCGGTCCCGAATGTAGGAACCATAACCGCTCCGCGATAACCGGATTCAAAAGCTGCTTTCGCTACAATTTTAGCGGCAGTGATAGCACCTTGTCCTCCTCTGCCATGCCATCTGATTTCGATCATGTCTTTTTTCATCACTTTTTTCCATTCATATTTTTATACCATTGATTCTGGGTTTCTCTATCGGAAAAGTCCGGTAAAAGATATAACTAGACTGGCTTAAGCGCCAGCAGTTCGGGCAAGCTGAAGCTTCTAAGGAGGGTGTCCTGATTGTAAATCCCCCCTGCATGATAGATTTTGCTCGCTACACAACGTATATAAATATTCCTGGTACGTACCACATTCTTTATCGTAATCATAACTGCCTCATAGTGAAGGTGCAGGCCTAAACTTGGCAACCATACTATGTTTACCCCGGGCTATCAAGGGTTTTTCGCCATGAATTACAGGCATCATTAAATGAGGCGGGTTATATGGGTCTATTTGCAGGAATAAGGCCCGTATCTTTGCCGACCCTGAAAAAAACTCAACTACGTAAAAAACCATGCTGTCGAAAGGGAATCAAGCCGTTTTACCGCAATCATGTATGTCAACATAAGGAAAAAACGTTTCATTAAAGATTAATAGGCAACAAGGCATACACTTTGCATATGATCTCTTTGAAAAAATGATATGTTACGCATGAGAGAGCATATGATTGTAAAGCATGTTGCCCCAACTAGCGGCAAAAGATCGAGTATTAGAGCCGATACAATTCAAGCCAGGCCCCTAGCCCTGTTTACCGAGAGCATTGTTTCTCTGCTTTCAAGCCCCAATATGCATGATGCTTTCATGGATCTCGTCTCGCTGATGGGGCAGACCTTCCCCCTCGCGGCACCGGCACTGTACGTGGTTGTTCCGGAGACCCCGCCAAGTGCGTATTCGGTTCTTGATCCTGAAAAGTCAGGGATTCAGGAAGCTCAACGGGTTTTACGGACCCGAAAGTTCTCATATATCCGGGTCCTTGTCGGCGGCCAACCGCCTGATGTGCGGGAGCGTGTGGAGTTGACATTGGTGCACACACCCCGGATAACGGTTATCCTATCTATCGGCAAGGGAAGCCATGAAGATATTTTCCGGGAATGGGTCAACATTTTGACGCCTGCTGTAATAAAACTTGTTGATAATGAGCAGCTGCGTGATATGGCATTCCGCGATGCGTTGACCGGGGCCTTGAATCACCGGGCATTTGAAGAGATGCTCCAGGCCGAACTGGAAAGAGCATCTCGTTATAAGACGACCTTTTCGATCATGATGATCGATATAGACTGGTTCAAGAAAGTCAACGATACCTTCGGACATCAGGTTGGAGATCTGGTGTTGAGAGCCGTGGTCCAGCAGCTTCAGCACGGTGTCAGGAAGAGTGATTATGTTTTCCGCTATGGAGGTGAAGAGTTTGTAATCCTTATGCCGCATACAAATCTTATCCAGGCCAAGAAACTCGCCGAAAGAATCCGGCAAGCTGTGGAAAAAATGCAGCTCATGATCGGTTCACACATTACGATCAGTCTTGGAATAAGCCAGTATAAATATGGGATTACGTTTTCGGATCTTATCGAAAGAGCTGACATGGGAGTATATTTGGCGAAAACAAAGGGCCGCAACAGGGTTGAAATTGTAAGGGATGCTTCATGAAAATCGATAATCTGCTTGATGTTAATGTCCGGTCGCTGGATCTTATTTGGAATAACTCAACGGTAAAAGGGAAAATTATTGATATATCTGATGATATCTTCATCTTTGAACCGGAAAGCCCCCTTGAAATACTTGCCGGTGCAATTGTCAAGATATCTGATGGCAATGATACGATTCTGGCCAAGGTGCTCGAAAGCAGCAGGCAAGGTATGAAAATGTGTACCGAGTGCTATGTGGTTCCGGCAAAGGAGCGCCGTGAGGATGTTCGCATTAATGACAAAATCTATTACCAGATAACCTTTGTGTGCCATGCCGATGAGAAGCCATCGATGCTAAGTGATGCTTTGCAACGGATACAGTCCAACAAACTGATTATCGATTCATTTTTAAAAGGCAAGTACGGATATCCCGGAATAGACGAAATTCCTTATACCAGTGAAGCGCCATTTAATCAGGCTTTATGGGAAATCAACCGAAAACTCGATCTCTTAATCCACATGTTTCTCGCCGATGAATTCCGGGATCTGATGAAGAAAAAACCCAAAGATGTCAATATCAGTGCCTCGGGTATCCGGCTCATTTCAAACGAATCATTTGAGGCCGGGGACTTGGTCGAGCTCAGCATGATTCTTCCAATGGTGCCCTTGTTGTTTATCAAGCTTGTGGCGGAGGTCATCCGGGTGAAACCGATCACCAGTTATGAAACTAATCGCTGGGCGCTGGCCGCCAGATTCATTAAACTTGATCCGGATACAAAGGATGACATTATCCGTTTCCTTTTCCGCCGACAACGCGAGATGCTCAGGAAGAGAAATATGTAGCCGGTTGTGATAATCACCCAATTCAGATCGTTTTGGTATTTTATAAACGTAATTGACACCTTTTCAAAGTAATGCCTATAGTCGGGTGCTGTGAACTCCAGGTTTTCGATATTTTCAAAAATACTGCTGTTTGTTGTGATCTCAGGGTTGCTCTTTTCAACCATCATTATCCTGGATGCCTATCGGGAGATTCGCAAGGTCGGAACCGGTTCGATCTGGCATGTTCCCACCCGTATCTACAGTTCAAAGACTTGTATCATCCCAGGCGATGACATTCGACTTATAGGACTGCGTTCCCGGCTCGAACGATTGCGTTACAGGGATGTGCCGGAGGTTTCAGCTCCCGGGGAGTTTTTCTGGTCACAGGAGGCTGTTACCCTGTACCTGCACTCATTCGAATATCCCGATCGTTTCTCTGAGGCTATCAAGGTCAAGATATTTCTGGATGGGACAACGATCAAGGAAATGATCCGTCTTGACCGCTCGGAATCTCTCGGCGAGCTTGTTCTTGAGCCGGAAGATATTGCTTGCGTGTATGACCAGGAATATGAGGATCGCATCGTTGTGGAGCTGGAGAGCTGTCCCCCCTATCTGCTCAAAGCAATCATCGCTACCGAGGATAGAAGATTTTATGCGCATTGGGGGATTGACCTGCGCTCAGTTGCCAGGGCTGCTCTGGTCAATGTGCACCATGGCAGGATTATCGAAGGTGCATCGACCATAACCCAGCAGCTGGTGAAGAATCTCTTCCTCTCCAGCAAACGCACCTTTTTGAGAAAAATCAAGGAAACATGGATGGCCCTGATCATGGATGCTGTTTATTCCAAGCAACAGATTCTGGGCATGTATATCAATGAAGTCTATATTGGACAAAGTGGATATGTTGGTATTTACGGAGTAGGGAGAGCTTCACGCCTGTTTTTTGATAAGGATGTATCCCAAATCGATCTGGCCGAAGCTGCTCTGATTGCCGGTATTATCCGGGCTCCCAATCGTTATAACCCGTACATTTATCCGAACCGGGCACTCGCCAGGCGCAATACGGTTTTGAAACTGATGCTTGATGCAGGCGACATTGATCAGCGAACCTATGATACCGCGGTGCGCACTGCCCTGAGGGTGTTTGAATTTTCCGTTAAAAGTCGTAGAGCTCCCTATTTCGTAGATTATCTGCTTTCCACGATAAGTGATGCCTATCCGATAAGTTCTCTTGCAAAGGGCGGGTACCGTATTTTTACCACGCTCGATATGCACATGCAAAACGTTGCTGAAACCATGCTATCGCATGGCATTCAGAATCTTTCCACATCCCAAAGACCTGTTCTGCAAGGTTCGGTAGTAGTTTGCGATCCGAAATCCGGTCGGATTAAGGCCATGGTCGGAGGTAGAGAGTATGCAAGTTCCCAGTTCAACCGTGCAATTCAGACCAAACGTAATATTGGATCTCTTATCAAGCCGATCGTCTATTATAGTGCTTTGCGAAGCGGGTATACCCTGGCAAGCCTGATTGATGACAGCCCCTTGAGTGTAAAGCTTGCAGACGGGTCGTCATGGAGTCCTGAGAATTATGATAAAACGTCACATGGTTATGTACTGCTTATCGATGCTCTGATCAATTCCTATAATGTGGCTACTGCTCGCCTTGGAATGAGCCTCGGCACAGATGTAATTGCTAAGCAGATCGATCAGCTCAGGCCGGGTTTGAACATAAGAGAAAACCCGGCATTGCTCTTGGGTACGCTCGAATGCTCTACCCTGGATGTGTCAATGGTTTATTCGGCATTTGCCAACCGGGGCAAGAGCGTCGAACCTTCTGCAATCAGGCAGATTGTCAATAATGAGGGAGTAGTGCTTTTCGATAGCTCACACTCTCAAGGGCAGCAGGTGCTGGATGAATCGGTAGTTTTTCTGGTGAACTCCGCCCTGAAGGAAGTACTTATTTTAGGAACTGCCAAAGATTCTCAAAAATATGGCATGCCCCCTTTAATGAGCGGCAAGACCGGCACAACAAATGATATGCGGGATGCATGGTTTGTTGGTTTTTCCAAGGATGTGACCGTGGTTGTATGGCTCGGCAACGATGAGTTTCAGCCCATTGGTTTGAGCGGTGCAGCAGGGGCAATGCCGATAGCATCCATGATTTTGAGCCGGATTGAGAAACCCAAACAATGGCTGGTGCCACCCGAGATTGTGATGTGTTCTATTGATCCTAAAAATGGCAAACTGGCTTCAATCTGGAGTAAGAATACCAGGGCCCTGCCGTTCGTCAGGGGCACTCAGCCGACAGATGTTTCCAAGGATGATACTCCCCGGCTGTTGAAATTTCTGCGCTCCATTTTTGAAAAGTAAAAAGATAGAACCGAAGGATTATTATAATATTGAGGCCCTAAGATTAAAATGATTGCTGCGTACGGAGCGCTTGCACTTGGTTGAGACAATACGTATGATAGGAAATTATGGATTTCCGCGCTACATACTGCATCTGGTGTCCGTTGCGACAAGAACCCATCAAAGGGTGCTATGGATGTCCCAAGTATTTGAAATACGGACTGAACAAGGATGTGAACTTGGATGCAACCGCTTTCTGCACTATCTGTGTCAACGAGGATAACCCGGAGTTGGCTGTGTTTTGCCGAACCAACCGATATTATCAGGCAGATACGGATGAGCCCTTTGAATGTTATAACTTTTGCCCTGCTACGCCTCGAAGCGAGTAGGGTTGCTGCCGGCAGCCTGCCCGTATGTGTAACTGAGGCCCACCATCTGTTTTTTGTCGGGTAAGGGCGGCACATTTTGTGGCTTTGTCTATCCAAGGCTTGAGGAATGAATGAATAACTAATGTTGCACTTGCACTTTCCGGAACGTATTGGTAGGAACTTTCTGCAACTTCATCGAGGTGATTGCGGATGTATAAAGAGATAGTGCAGGCTGATCAATTCGAGGTAGAAAAAGTGCATCAGAGAGAAACCAGTCACTCAATAAAAAACCGGAGTTATATATCCGGTTATGCTTTATTGCCTCACAGGCGTGCCATGAAATTTATTGTAAGGAAGGTGGTATGAATATTTATTCGTGGTTGGAGTTCAATGCTCAGCAAAAGCCGGATAAAGTCAGTATACGTTATCTTTCTGAAGAGATAACCTTTTCAGAGCTGTGGAAATTGGTAAATGGCCTGGGAGAATCGTTAAGACAGGCCGGGGTCTCCAGGGGCGATCATGTGACCATCGTGTTGCCCAATGCTCCGGAGTTTATTATCGCTTACATGGCTATTGCGGGAATCGGAGCGGTTGTGGTTCCGGTGAATCCCACCTTTACATCCCGGGAGTTGGCTCATATCATAAAAGATTCCGAGTCCAAAGGTATTATTCTGGAAAGAACCAATCTCGATACATATCTAACGATCAGTGAGACGTGCCCTCTGGATTTCATAATAACTACGGGAGATGAAGGGACTTTTCAGCAGTGGGCTTCACCATCGAGCAACAGCATACTCACACAGACTGATTCCGATGACGTGGCAGCCATGATCTACTCATCCGGCCTTACCGGATATCCCATGGGTGCCATGCTGACCCATGCCAATCTTGATCATAACTCAAATCTCATTGGGTTATGCATGGGCGTGGATGATTCTGACAGCACTCTGACCATTATCCCCTGCTTCCACTCATTCAGTGCCAGTGCCAACATGCTTTCCATGTTGCGCTATGGCGGGAGTGTGTATTTGATGAAGAGGCTGGACTTCAAGGAACTGCACTATGCCCTGAGCGAGGGTGGTGTGACTGCTGTGTGTGCCGTGCCGACATTGTTCTACGGCCTTACACATCATCCGGACCTTCAGGACATCGACTATCAGAAAATGAAATGTCTGATCGCCGGAGGTTCCGCCCTTGACATAGAGATATACAATGCATTCAAAGATCGTTTTGGAATGGATATTCGCCAGGGCTACGGGATCACCGAAGCTTCTCCGGTATGTGCTGTAAATTGGGGCGATTTTCCAATAAAGCCCGAATCCATAGGGCACACCGTGCCCGAGGTTGAGGCTAAAATAGTCGATGAAAATGGGAAGGTGCTTAAGCCCGGAGTGGAGGGGGAGTTGTTGTTCAAGGGCCCCAACATCATGAAGGGGTACTATAACAAGGAAAAAGAAACTAGTGAAATTATTAAGGACGGATGGTTGTATACCGGAGATCTGGGATACATGGATGATGAAGGCTATCTCTACATTACCGGCTATAAAAAAGAGATGATTATTACATCCGGCTTTAACGTATATTCCAAAGAGGTGGTGAATGTTCTCAACTCACTGCCGGGAGTAAAGGATTCGGCAATTGCCGGTCTGCCCGATCCATTGCGCGGTTCAATAATCAAGGCCTATATTGTCAGGGCTGATCCGGCTCTCTCAGAAAAGGATGTCAAGCATATGGCGAGAAAACAGCTGGCTTCGTATAAGACACCCCGCAAGGTTGTGTTTGTCCCGGAGATAGAGCGCGATGCTGATGGTAAGGCCCTGCTGGAGCAATTAGACGAGACCTGATGCCCCTGTGCTCCTTGTGTCCCAGAAAGTGTTTGATTGACAGATCCCAAACAAGTGGATTCTGTCAGGGTGGAGTAGTGCCCAAAGTGGCCTGCGTGGTTGTTCATAAAGGTGAAGAGCCGCCGCTTGTGCAGAAGCAGGGATCGGGCACGATTTTTTTCTCCGGCTGTACGCTGCGTTGCAGTTACTGTCAAAATATGCAGCTAAGCCGAGATGCTTATGGCAAGTATGTATCGATCCGGGAGCTCGCCAAATACATGATTATGTTGCAGGGCAAAGGCTGCTCGAATATAAACTTGGTGACTCCAACCCACTATAGCACTCAGATCATAGAGGCCCTGAATCTTGCGCGGCAGATGGGATTGCATCTGCCTGTTGTTTTCAATTCAAGCGGGTATGAACGCATCGACACGCTCAAGATGTGGCAAGGCGAGGCTCACATTTATCTTATGGATCTCAAGTACGGGGATAACTATACAGGCAAACTCCTCAGTGGTGTCGACGATTACTGGGACCGGGCGCGCCAGGCGATTGCCTATCTTTGGGATGCTCAAGGAGAGCTTGTTTGTGATTCATCGGGCAGGGCGCAAAAGGGTGTCATGGTGAGGCATCTGGTCCTGCCTGGCATGCTTTCGAACCCCTTTGCCGTGCTCGAGTTTCTCTCCGGGCTTTCGCTGAAGATCCCGATCAGTATTATGGCGCAGTATACCCCGGTTTATTATCAGGGGGGTCTGCCTGAAATGAAGCGATCCGTGAGGGAAGATGAATATCATGTGGTCCTGGAGGAGGCCTGCGATCTGGGATTCGAGACGATATTTGCTCAGGATATGGAGGCTGATCAAACCTACCTGCCGGATTTTATAAAAGTAAAGCCATTCGGCGATCAGGAAAATTTACTCGCTTAAAACGCTTAAGAATTTTCAGCAATCGATACGCGCAAAGACTCGGTGTTCGTTCCATCGTCCATGGCGTTTCTTATA
>JAFGIF010000043.1 GCA_016929755.1 Deltaproteobacteria bacterium
GAACAGGCCCTGGACATCGCCGAGACTCTGGTCCGATCAAACGCAGTGGATATTGTTGTGATCGATTCTGTAGCTGCACTTGTTCCCAGAGCGGAAATCGAAGGGGACATGGGCGATGCTCATATGGGGCTCCAGGCCCGGCTCATGTCTCAGGCCCTCAGAAAACTTTCGGGGGCTATTTCGAAGACAAAAACTACAGCCGTGTTTATCAATCAAACCAGAATGAAAATCGGGATTCTCTATGGGAACCCTGAGACAACTACAGGCGGAAATGCATTGAAATTTTATGCCTCTGTCAGGTTGCAGATAAGAAATGGCGGTCCCATCAAAGATGGCAGCCAGGTGGTTGGAAACCGTACGAAGGTCAAGGTTGTCAAGAACAAGATGGCACCCCCCTTTAAAGAGGTGGAGTTTGACATAATGTTTGGGGAAGGTATTTCCAAGTATGGGGAATTGCTGGATGTCGGAGCGCTGCCGGAAATGGGCATAATAGACAAGGCCGGAGCGTGGTATAATTACAATAAACAGAGATTGGGGCAAGGCCGAGAGGCCGCCAAGCTATACTTGAAAGAGCATCCCGAAGTGTACCAGGAAATTTATGCAGCCATACGAGAGAAGCTTGATCCGGCTCAGGCAAAACCCAAAGATGATCAGGAGGGTTAAATGGATATTAATAAAATATTGAAGAAAGCGGTTGATATGCGGGCTTCAGATATTCATCTGAAGGTGGGCCTGCCCCCGGTCCTGCGGAGATTTGGTGCTCTGCTTCCCTTAAAGGATTATGAAAAGCTCTCCAACGATAATATATCCGACATTGCCCAAAGCCTCATGAATCAATACCAGCAGGCCAAGTTTGAAACAACCAATGAGATTGATTTTGCCTACAGCCTCTCAAATGTAGCTCGATTCAGGGTGAACAGTTTCAGGCAGCGGGGCAGCTTCGGTATGGTATTCAGGGTGGTTCCTACCAACCCTCCCAGTCTTGATGAACTCAATTTGCCCGAGACGATCAAACGTATCAGTCTAGAGCGCAAGGGATTAATCCTGGTTACCGGCACTACAGGATCAGGAAAATCTACCACGCTGGCAGGCATGGTAAATCATATAAACACCAATCGCAATTGCCACGTGATTACGATTGAAGATCCTATCGAGTTTTTGCACAAGGATCGCAAATCGATCATCAACCAGAGAGAGGTCGGCTCAGATACCAATTCGTTTGCCATGGCGCTCAGGGCCGCTCTCAGACAGGACCCTGATGTAATTCTGGTGGGCGAGATGCGTGACAAGGAAACCATCGATATTGCTCTGCTGGCTGCAGAAACCGGCCATCTTGTGATTTCGACCCTGCATACCCTGGATGCGGTGGAAACAATAATGCGAATTGTAACGGTATATCCGCCCCACCAGCAGTTTCAGGTGCGGCTCCAGCTTTCAGGGGTTTTGAAAGCTGTTATTTCTCAGCGGTTGATGCCTAAAATAGATGGAAAGGGAATGATTCCGGCGGCCGAGGTTCTGGTATCCACAGCGCGGATAAGGGAATGCATTGGGGACGAGCTCCGAACCGGAGAGATTCCGGATGCCATTGCCGAGGGAACCGTTGCCTACGGCATGCAGACCTTTGACCAGTCCCTGATGTCATTAGTCAAGGACAGCAAGATAAGCTATAATGAGGCCTTGCGTCAGTCGACAAATCCCAATGACTTTGCATTGCGCATGAAAGGTATTGCCGGAACCAGTGATTCGAAGTGGGATATGTTTGAGGGAGATAAAGCAGCGGCCGAGGATGAAGACCAAAGCAAACACAAGTTATTTCAGGATGGTGAATATCGAGACATTGAATAATTCCCTGCGCTATGCCCTGATGGTAATCGGGCGTAGAGCGATATCCTCGTTTGAGTTAAAAAAAAACTTGAGCTGCGGGGAGTCTCTCAAACAGTAATCGCACAAGTGATCCGCAGAGTTGACGAGCTCGGCTATATCAACGATGAAGAATACACAAAACGGCGCGCCCTCCTGAAAGCAAAGCAGGGCTACGGGGATGCGTATATCAGATATTTTCTCAAGCGCCTCTTAATTCCGGAAGAGTTGATTGAACGCGCGCTACATGATATTCCGGATGAGATATCAGAGGAAAAGAGAATTTTGATGAATATTAAAAAACGCAGAGGAATACAGCGGGAAAAGCTGATACGCTACTTAAGCAACCGCGGGTTTGCATATGAGACCATACTAAACACCTTAGATGGAGATACTTAAATGAAAGGATCTGAAATACGAAACCTTTTTCTCGACTATTTTCAGGACAACGGGCATACCCTGGTACCCAGTTCCTCGCTTGTGCCGGGAGATGATCCCAGTTTGCTGTTCACTAATGCCGGAATGGTTCAGTTCAAAGGAACATTCCTGGGGAGTGATCCCCGGACGTATACACGGGCGACATCATCACAGAAGTGCGTGCGGGCAGGGGGAAAACACAACGATCTGGAAAATGTCGGGTATACCGCCAGGCATCATACGTTTTTTGAGATGCTGGGCAATTTTTCCTTCGGTGATTATTTTAAACAGGGAGCCATCGAGTTTGCCTGGGATCTGTTGGTGAATCGAATGGGTCTGGATCCCGATGCGCTCTGGGTAAGCGTACATACGAGCGACGACGAGGCTTTCGACCTCTGGAGACACACAATCGGGATTGCTGAGTCACGGATCGTACGTCTCGGAGATAAAGACAATTTTTGGGCCATGGGTGATACCGGGCCCTGCGGTCCCTGCTCGGAGATTATGCTTGATCAGGGCCCGCAGGTAGGTTGCGGGAAACCTGATTGCAAGCTCGGCGTATGTGATTGTGACCGCTATCTTGAGCTTTGGAACCTGGTGTTCATGCAATTCAACCGGGACGAAAAGGGAAAGTTGAGCCCGCTGCCTAATCCGAACATCGATACCGGCATGGGGCTTGAGCGCATCGCCGCGATATTGCAGGGGGTGCAGAGTAATTATGAGACCGATCTTTTTGAGCCTTACATCACGTTTATAGCACAAGCTGCCGGCAGCAGCTATGGAAGTAATCAGGAATTAGATACCTCGATTCGGGTGCTTGCCGATCACGCCAGGGCCAGCGCATTTCTTGTCTGTGACGGGATTATGCCTTCGAATGAAGGCCGCGGATATGTTCTCAGACGTATAATCCGTCGCGCAGCACGGCATAGCCGGCTTTTGGGGATCACAAAGCCGTTTCTGCATGAGATAACCATGCAGGTCGTGCGTGAGATGGCCGAAGTCTATCCTGAACTCGCACAACGCCTTGATTTTATCAACAAAGTGGTTGTCAACGAGGAAGAGCGTTTTCTCAAAACCCTTGAGCGCGGGCTTAGCATGCTGGACGAGATTATGGCCGGTCTCAAGCGTTCAGGGCAGGATGCGATCCCCGGGGATGAGTTGTTCATGCTCTATGACACCTTTGGATTCCCGGTTGACCTCACCGCCGATATCGCCGGCAAGGAGGGGCTCGGTATCGATCAGGACGGCTTTGATGTTCAAATGGAACGCCAGCGTGAGATGGCGCGATCGTCATCGAGTTTCGGAGAGGCAACTCCCGGTGCTAAAGCTGATAGTCGCTTTGATGCGCTACTTGAAAAAGGCTCAGATCATATAAAGTTTATCGGATATGATTTTCTGGAAGCAAAAGGCAACGTGCTTGCTATACAATCTATTTCGGAAAATGAGCATGAATCCGGGACGGGACTAACACTCACAAAGGGACAAGACGGCCTGGTCGTTACTGATACAACCCCGTTTTATGCCGAATCCGGCGGTCAGATCGGGGATACAGGCTTTATTGAGGCTCCCGGATTTAAGGCGGAAGTGATCGAAACCACCAAGACCGAGTCCGGCGTGATCATGCACCGCATCAAGGTGATGGAGGGAAATCTTTCCAATGGGCAGGAAGTGTATTTACAGGTGGATATCGCACGGCGCAGAAGTATCATGCGTCATCACAGCGCCACCCACCTGCTGCAGAGAGCTCTGAGAGATGTGTTGGGAGACCATGTCCATCAGTCCGGCTCTCTTGTAACAGATACCAGGCTGAGGTTCGACTTTACCCATTTTGCCCCGCTGAGCCCCGTGGAGATTCAAAAGGTGGAAGATCTTGTCAATGAGTATGTTCTGGCGAATCTGCCGATTGCGACCAATATCACCACCAAGGATGAGGCGGTGACAAAAGGAGCCATGGCGCTGTTTACCGAGAAGTACGGGGATGAAGTTCGCATGGTCACCATGGGCGGTGATCTGTCGATCGAGCTCTGCGGTGGAACGCATTGCCATTCCACCGGAGAAATAGGGCTGGTAAAAATTCTATCGGAGGCAAGCGTTTCCGCCGGATTGCGCAGGATAGAAGCCATAGCCGGTATGCAGTCATTGAACCAATTCAGAGATCTTGATGAAATTATCATGCAGCTTAGTGATCAACTGAAGTGTTCAGCCCAGGAAATTATCCAGAGGTTCTCTGCCATGCAGTCCAAAATAAGAGAGCAGGAGAACAGTATAAAGGATTTGAATCTTAAAATTGCCACAGGCCAGGGCAAGTCCGATGAGAAGGAATTTACTACAGCCCTTGGTACTGTGGTGATTAAACCTGTCGGGAATGTTGATATAGCACAGATGCGAGATGTCGGAGACCGTGTAAAAGAGCGAATCAAATCCGGTGTTGTTCTTTTATTTTCTTCAGGAGAAGATAAGGCTACCTTCATGGCAATGACAACCGCTGATGTGGGAGATAAATTCAATGCAGGTCAATTTATGAAAAGAGCGATGGAAGTTGTTGGCGGTCGAGGAGGCGGTAAGACGCTTTTTGCCCAAGGCGGGGCAGATCTTAATACAATAGAGAGGGTTATTGATATATTCAAAGAATCCTCAGGAGTGGAGGAATGATGCGGACAGCCACTATTACCAGAAAAACCAAGGAGACCCAGATCACACTGAAGATAGACCTTGAGGGGGGAGAGGCCAACATCGATATCCCCTCCGGCTTTCTCACCCATATGCTCGAATCCTTTGCCAAACACTCCGGCATGGGAATAGACGTAAAAGCACAAGGAGATGTTCATGTTGATCTGCACCATACCGTAGAAGATATCGGCATTGTGCTGGGACAGGCGTTGAAAAAGGCCCTGGGCGATAAACGTGGTATCACCCGCTATGGTCTTGCCAAGATCCCGATGGATGAATCGCTGGTGGAATCCTGCCTCGATATTTCCAACAGACCATATTTTGCCATCCATGCCGATGATATTTTTCATGGTTTCGTGGGCGATCTGCAGCTCGAAATCATACCTGAATTTTTCCGTGCACTGGCCTTTAATGCCGGGATAACCTTGCACCTAAGTGTATTTGCCGCAGGCAACGCCCACCACATGACAGAAGCCTGCTTCAAGGCGTTTGCACGTGCACTCAGCGATGCCTGCAGTATAACAGGCGAGGAGATTCCATCGACCAAAGACATTCTATGAGCTACTCCCATACCAGCGTCAGGACAAAAGATGCGTACAGCCATCCAGGCTCACCGCTAAGCGTGGAAATCGATGGGGAAATCGTTGATGTTGCGCAGATTCTGGAGCGCTGGACCGAGGCATATCAGGACCCCAGTTTTTATCCGTCCCAATATTTCAAGATCCGGGCATTGAATAAGAAGATTTATATATTGCGCTACTCGATGCTTTTCAAGAGCTGGTGGGTAAAGGAATATTTAGTGAGGAGCACCGTATGATTGTAATTCCTGCGATTGACTTGCATGATGGGCACGTGGTCAGGCTGAAGCAGGGGGCTTTTGATGACGTAACCTATTATAACCCCAATCCCGCTGAGGTGGCTAAAACCTTTCAGGATGCCGGAGCCAGGCGAATTCATGTGGTTGATCTCGATGGTTCCGACAGGGGCAACAGCGTGAA
>JAFGIF010000275.1 GCA_016929755.1 Deltaproteobacteria bacterium
ATCGACAGATATGTCTGGTGGTTATTTTGGCTGGGATTTGCCCTGGGTGTTTGCTGGGAACTGCCCATGTCTTTGCTCAACGAATTTTCAAGCGCATGTCCCGTGGCACATTTTATTCAGCCGCTGCCCACCCATTTTTCCGTCTTAGTGATAATGCATTCCTTCTGGGACGGCGGCCTGTTTCTGGTTGGAGTCTGGTTTGTACGAGTCGTTTGTAAACCTCCCTGGTTTGATCAATTCAGGCCATGTGAGTTGTTTGTGCTGCTTGCCTGGGGGCAGCTTTCGGAATTAATCGTGGAACTTTTAAGCACTTTCAATGAAGCTTGGGCCTATATTCCTTACTGCTGGAATCCGACGTTGTTTATGTTCAATGATTCACATATTACCCTGCTGCCCCAGATGATCTGGCTTGCTGCCCCGATCGTTTTCTATGTATTAGCTCTGAAAATGAGAAGATCAATTGCCGGAACAGGCTGAGGAATAAGCCGGCGCTATAGTTTGGCCTCGTAATCTACGTTTGCCTTAGCTCCAGGTCTCATACTGCACGATTTTTTCCAGGGGCAGGCGGTTTTTTGAAACTTGCGATGGGTCTTGGGGATACCCCAGCGGCAGCAGTGTCACCACTTTGATCTCCGGCGGAATGTCGAGGATGTGCTGAACCCTCTGAGGGTCGAAGGCCCCGATCCAGCAACAGCCCAGGCCCTCGGCAGTTGCACACAGGGTAATATGGTCCACGGCAATGGCCACGTCGATCGGGTAGCAGAGCTGGTGGCAGCGCATGACATGCTCAGTAGTTTCGGCGCAGCATACGATCACCACCGGGGCTTGGGCCACGAACTGCTGGCCGTAGGCCGCATCCGCCAGTTGCTCTCGATGCTTGGGATCGCGCACCACAACAAAGCGCCATTCCTGCCGGTTGCTGGCAGAAGGCGCCATGCGAGCCGCTTCCAGGATTTTTGTCAAAATGGGATCGGGCACGTCTTTATCCAGATACGAGCGCACGCTCTTGCGCTGGTATATAGCTTTATAAAGGTCCATATCTTTACTCCTTGTCGTTTTGAATTAGATCACCTCAAACGATCACGATCAATATGATACAACCCGGTCGCAAAAAGACAACCATTTTCCTTGGCGTAAAACAAAGCCGGAGCTGTGCATGGAATCCGGGCTGGTGTTCTGTATTTTCTAAAGGATTCGATTGTCTTTCTATGATGTTGTTGTGGCCGCTTTAATCCTACAAGGCAGTGGCTTTTGCATGCAGTTTAATGAATTCTCCGATAGAGTTTATCGCCTGGTCCGACTCGGGAAGAAGACCTGCAAAAATATGCCAGCCATGCCACATATGATCCCATGTCTCAAAGGTGACGTTAACTCCATCTTCTTCGGCCCTGGCAGCCAGGCGTTCGGAATCGCTCAGAAGTATCTCGTCTTGACCGACCTGGATCAGCATCGGGCCGAAACCCTGAAAGTCGCCATATAGAGGAGAAATAAGAGGCAGGGCCGGGTCATGATCATGCAGATACGAAGTTGCTGAAAACTTAAGAGTAGTGTTTTTCAAAAATGGATCGATCGCTGCATTTGAGATCAGCGAGTCTCCGGTTAGTTTCAGATCGGTCCATGGTGACAGGCAGATAGATACAGCGGGCAGGGTATCGCCTGAATCACGCAAGGCGAGTTGTGTCCCCAGCGCCAGACCTCCTCCGGCTGAATCTCCTGCAATGGCCACCGGGGAATATTCTTTTCGAAGCAGCCGGCGGTACACATTTTGTGCGTCCTCAAGAGCGGCAGGGAAAGGGTGTTCAGGGGCAAGGCGGTAGTTAATTGAAAGCACATTCATTCCGGCTGCGCGCGCAATGTGGGCGCAGATATTTCGATGCGTTGCGTACGAACCTGTCATATATCCACCGCCGTGCAGATACAGGATCGCTTGTTTTTCGGCGGCGCCCCGGGGTCGGATCCATTCGGCGCTGATATCGTCAATTTGTACGTTTTCGATTGAAAGATCACGTGGAAGCAATTGCAAACGAGTAATTTTAGCGAACCAGATGCGCTGTTCATCGATTGCCCGCATTTGGTTGAATTTCGGGCCAACCCAATGCTTAATGATTAAACGAATCAGGAATCCTCTGTAACTGATCAATGCACCCTCATCACATTTTTGCCTGTAAAAAAACTATCATCGCCACATTAGCACACGATCCTTTTCATGTGAAATATTCCATTTTAAATTCATTTGTCAGCCTGTCCGGCTAAATTCTATGGCAGACACCCTGATGCCGTGACAGGCTATTTGTTCTTTTCAGTATTATGTTTTACAGTATCATACTCTTCTTTTTTATTTGTGCAGGCAAGGGGTATGATAAATACTATGCAGGCAATTAAAAAAACAATACTGTCTAGAAGAGCAAATATATCCTGATTTTTTAACCCTGATGCGGTAAAGAAAATAGCGCAGATAATAAAAAGGATCCATCCCGATAACTGATATTTTACTTCCTGTTTAATTTCGTTCTTCTTTTTGTTCATTTTTCAAGATATCCATTTTTAAGGAACCATATACCAAAGAAGCTCACCGGCGGCAATGCAGCTGATGCCGGACAGCGCTGTCGTATAGCCGACGCTTTTTCTCTGTGGGGGGCAGCACGTTTTATGATGTATAGTCCATGGAAATGGACCCGAAGGGACAACTGTCGATGCAGTCGGCACAGCCGCGGCAGATTCGTATGTCGATCCTGGCAACATCATTGTCTATTGTAATGGCATTTTCCAAACATGCATCCAGGCAGGCCCCGCATCCCTTGCAGGTATTCTCGTCAACAACAGCTACCCTAGAGATCCTGTCCTTAATGGATGTATCTGGGTGGGTATGCCCGCTTTCCCTATTTCTCCCTGTAATGTTTCCCATGCCCCTGGACATCCCGGGTGTAACGAAGATGTCATTATGTCTAACTGGATGCATGCCTCTGGACGAACCTCTTCTTCCGAATTCACTCCGACCTTTCATATGGCCTCTTCCTCCTGGAGCCGGTCCGTTTCTCCTGGGCATTTTTTATACTCCTTCCTCATGTTTTTCCAATATCTTTGAAAAGGCTGTCATTTCAGGTAAGGTTATCCCGTCCTGCACCATCTCATCACCGCTTATCCGGGTAATAACCGGGAGATCTACAGAGGATGTAACCTTTTTCAAGAGCTCTAAGGGGAACCGTATCCTGTTCTCAAAGTTTCCACCATATTCATCGGTTCTATCATTGACAAAAGGGGAGATGAATTGGGCCAGGAGATAACCGTGGCCAAACTGCAGTTCTATAGAATCGAAACCGGCCTTCTTGGCTCGTATGGCAG
>JAFGIF010000276.1 GCA_016929755.1 Deltaproteobacteria bacterium
AACGGGGTGACATTCACCAGCAACTTCGTGACGAATTCCTTGTGTGCGCCATCTCGCTGCAGCCTCTTCACCGGTCTCTATCCGCATGCCTACGGACACCGCATTCTTGACAACCAGCTGCGGCCGGGCGAAGAAAACCTGTTGAAAATCCTGAAAGACAGTGGTTACGCGGTTGTTCTGGCCGGCAAAAACGACCTCCTCAATCCCGAGGCATTCGACCAAAGTGTAACGGAATATATCTCGCTGAAAAAAATCGGCATCGGTCTCATCAAGGATGCAATCAAGGTGAAGCCTCTGAAAGAAAAGTTTGAAATTCTCCGGCTGACCCTGGATTTACTGCGGGGCAAACATACGATTCTCGACCCCGAGGCCAGAAAAATCGCCAGGATTGTCGGAAGTGTCTGGGAGAGCCCCTTTTCCGAAGACAACCGGTTTTACCGGTCGTTCTACCTGGGCGAACGTGACAGCGCACAGGGCGACTACGAAAAAAAACTGACCGAGGCGGTCAACAGGTATCTCGACGACCCGCCCCGAAAGCCGTTCTGCCTGGTAATGGCCTTTTCACTACCCCACACACCCTACACTGTGGAGGAACCCTACTTTTCCATGTATGACCGCTCTGCCATCGCCGCTCCTATCCCACCCGTGCTGGCCGACAAACCGCATTTCATGCAGGAAATTCATACCCGCTACGGTCTCGACGCTCTCAGCGAGGAGGATTTCCGCGAAATCAGGGCCACCTACTATGGCATGGCCTCCAAACTGGACGACCTCGTCGGTTCGGTCCTCAACAAGCTTAAAGAAAAGGGCCTGTATGACGACAGCATGATTACCTTTATCTCCGATAACGGGGATTATGTCGGTGATTACGGACTGACCGAGAAATGGTCGACCGGCTATCAGGACTGCCTTCTGCATATGCCCCTGATTATAAAACTGCCCGGCAACGCCCATGCCGACACAACCTTAAATCAGCTTGTCCAGAGCATCGATGTCTTTCCAACGATTATGGAAGTTGCCGGCATCCACACGCCCTATGTGCATTCCGGAAAATCACTCCTGCCGCTCATCACGGGCAAACAGGATATTCATCGTGAAGCGGTATTCGCCCTCCAGGGATACAATCCCGAGGATTTTTCCCAGCATGAATCGCATGCGGGTTTTGTCGTGGACCCAGACCATATCTACTACGAAAAAATACGCCTTGGAATGGAAGATCCCTCCACCGAGGCCCGATCAGCCATGATTCGCACCTGCCAGTGGAAGCTGGTGGTCCGTACCGCGGGCAGGGAGGAACTCTACGACCTCGTCAGGGACCCCCAAGAGCTGACCAACCTGATCAATGACCCAAAGTACGCCGAGATTGCGCTCAAGCTAAGGCTTGAACTACTGGATTTCTTTCTCAATACCAGCGACCATCTCCATTGGGACAGAAAACGGAATATGTACTGAGGAATACCTGCAGAATGTATCGTGCTGGTTCGTTGGAAGCTATATTAGCCTTTAATCATTATCCGGTTAATAAAATCAGAAACAAATTCATACTATATTTGCTTGCCCCAAGTTAATAAATTGATTATTTATATGACATATTAATTTAATTTGAAATGATTTTAAAGGAGGTCTCTCATGATAGGGAGAAACGGTATAACCTTAGGTCATGTATTGAGGTACAATGCCTCGACCAACCCCAACAAAACAGCCATCTTATTTCAAGGAACAAGTTTTTCGTGGAAGGAATTCAATCAACGAACAAACAGGCTCGCCTTTGCGTTGCTCGATATTGGAGTTAAAAAAGGTGATGTTGTTTCCATCTTGAGTTTTAACCGGAATGAATATTTAGAATTGTATTTTGCCTGCGGAAAAATCGGAGCAATAATGAATGCTCTGAATTTCAGGTTATCTCCTGAAGAAATTCAAAGAGCCATTATACACTCTGAAAGCAAACTTGAAATCGTTGATGCCTTTTTTGCAAACCTTTACAGTCAGATTTCTGACAATCTTCCATCGAAAGGAACGCTCGTCCCCGTTGTAGGTGGTAAACCCACCATAGAGAACGGGGTTGTTTATGAAGATTTTATCAAGGATCGAAGCGAGAGCGAGCCTGTAATAGATGTTGATCCTGATGATCCGGTACTTCTTCAATATACTTCAGGAACCACGGGGATTCCCAAGGGGGCACTGCTCACACATAATAATTTTATCTGGGACGCATTCGGTTATATCTATCACACAGAAATTACATTCAACGATGTCCTGCTGACAGCCGCTCCATTCTTCCATTGCAGTGGCCTGCACATCCTTACCGATGCTGCTGTGTTGAAAGGAATTACCAATATAATAATTCCTTTTTGGAGCGCAGAACAGGTCTGCGAAACCATTCAAAGAGAGCGGGCAACATTGGTATTTGTAATGATGCCCATGATTCCGACATTTCTCGAAGCATTGCGTTGCGGCAAATATGATCTGTCCTCTTTAAAGGCAATTGGGTCATCGGCGGCTGCTTATACAAGCAGTCTCTATACAGAAATACTGTACAGGACTGGTGCAAAAGATATGTTTTTTGGTTACGGCCTGACCGAAGCTTCACCCAGTGTAACACTGCACCAAACAACCGCTGAAGTGCTGCAGAAAGAGGGAAACAGCCTCGGATGTCCAATATTTTCAACCGAAGTGCGCGTTGTCGACGCTGAAGGGAAAGACGTTATCAAAGGAGAGGTCGGCGAACTGATTTTACGCGGCCCACAAGTGTTCAAGGGATACATCAAAGATGAAGAAGCGACGCAAAAGACATTACGAGATGGATGGTTATATACTGGTGATCTTGTAACTGAAGATGAAAATGGTAATTTCTGGTTTAAAGGCCGCAGCAAAGACATGATCAAATCAGGTGGAGAAAACGTTTTTGCCGCTGAAGTTGAGCAATGTATTTTAGAGGCCAATCCGGAAGTTCAGGAAGTTGCAGTATATGGTAAGCCGGATGAAAAGTGGGGGGAAGCTGTTACGGCTGCATGTATTTTAAAGCCAGACGCAAAGTTAACCGGAGAAGAACTGATCTCGAGAACCAGGGATGTAATCGCTCATTATAAGGCCCCTAAATACGTTTACTTTGTTGATGAATTCCCCCGGACAGGTGCAGGGAAAATTGTAAAATATAAACTAAGAGATTTAGGATCGCAATAAATTCAATTAGTTAACCATTGAAAGGTACAGTCTATGAAGTTTGAACACCTGCTGGACGAGTTAGTTTCAAAAAGGAGAAAGGCTCTGGATCAGGGAGGCCCTGACAAGATCCAGAAACAACACGAAAAAGGGAGATTAACGGCCAGAGAGCGGATTGATCGGTTGCTGGACAAAGACAGTCTCTTCGAATTCGGCATGCTGGCATGTTCCGATAGACCCGGAATGGAAGAAAAAACACCGGCAGACGGTATCGTTACGGGATTCGGCATGATCAACGGGCGTCAGGTTGGTATTATCGCCAATGACTTCACGGTTCTGGCTTCGAGCAATTCGCGTGTTTATTCAAAAAAGGCGAAATATATCAGAGAACAGGTCGTGGAAAAAGGATTGCCGCTCGTATGGCTGGGGGAGTCCGGTGGCGGTCGTCTCCCCGATCTTCAAGGTGCCCGCGGCATAGCCACTCTAGCAGGGGAAGGCGGCAGCGACCGGTGGATTTTTTCTCAATATTCTCATAGTCGTGAAACACCCTGGACAATCGGAATCATGGGTCCGGGTAATGGCGTACCCATGTGGCAGGCATGTTTATCGGAT
The DNA here is from genome assembly GCA_016929755.1 of Deltaproteobacteria bacterium. Taxonomy (GTDB): domain Bacteria; phylum Desulfobacterota; class Desulfomonilia; order UBA1062; family UBA1062; genus JAFGIF01. The sequence continues at coordinate 3,775 of JAFGIF010000276.1, forward strand.
TTTGTCGTGCAGGTTAAAGGGAGCACCCTCTCAGTTTCCGGAGCCAGAGCGTTGCAAAAGTCAATTGCCGCGACCTATACGGATGAAGACATGGGAGGCTGGAAAATCCACGCTGAGCATACCGGTATAACCGATAAGGTGGCTGAAGACGAAGAAGATTGTTTCAGAATTATCAAAACATTTCTGGACTATATGCCCTCAAACAATACGGAACTGCCGCCAAGAAGTTCTGTTTCCGAAGGTTCCGGCGAAACCATGGACTCTATCCTGGACATCCTGCCGGAAAAACGGACCAGGGCTTATAACATGTATAAAATAATTCGGGCTGTTGCCGATATTGATTCAATTTTCGATCTGAAAGAGTCTTTTGGAAAAACGCTCATAACCTGCCTTGCACGGATTGACGGATATGTAGTCGGATTTGTTGCAAATCAACCCATGGTCAACGGTGGAGCAATGGATACCGCTGCCCTGGAGAAAATGATGAGTTTTCTATGCCTATGTGATTCTTTTAATATCCCGCTGATTTTCCTCCACGATACCCCCGGTTTTCTTGTCGGGAGGGAAGCCGAACTCAAAAAGGTCGGGGCAAAAGTTACCAATGCCCTCCATGCTCTGGCCCAAGTATCTGTACCGAAAATATCAATTATCATTCGGAAGAGTTATGGACAGGCAAGTGCGAATATGTGCGGGCCGGGTACAGGGCCTGATTTTGTTGTAAGCTGGCCTACCGGGGAAGCAGGTTTTCTTGATCCTGAGGCGGCGGCAGATGTTGTCTATGGTGCTCTACCTGATGAAGAACGCCATAACCTGACCCAGGAAATGCTCAAGGATTCAAGCATGTATCCTCTGGCTCAAGAATACTTTATTCATGATGTTATCGACCCGAGACAAACCAGAAAATACATATGTAACACCCTCCGGTTAATACGAAAGTCAAAAACCAGGGGAATCGGCAAACATTTTCTGGCCAACTGGCCGACGAAATTCTAGATACATTCATGGAAAGGAAAAACCATGGCTCTCAAAAAATTCATAGAAGAGTTGCAAGGTAAAAAAGAGCAGGCGCTTTTGTTAGGAGGCCCACACAAGATTGAATCACAACATGCAAAAGGCAGATCGACCGCCCGTGAACGGATTGACCGTCTGCTTGACCCCGGGAGTTTTACCGAACTTGGAATGCTGGCCTGTTCGGATATGCCCGGGATGGAAGACAAGACCCCGGCTGACGGAATCATTATCGGCTTCGGAACCGTCAATGGGCAAAGGATTGGAATAACTGCCAGTGATTTCACCGTACTCGCAGCCACATTGTCCCGCGTGCACGGAAAAAAAATGCATGATTTCAAGCAACTGATAAATCAATACAGTCTGCCGAACGTATTCCTGGGAGATGGTGGTGGTGGAAGGGTCCCTGACGGACAAGGGTCCATCGGAATGACAAGCTCGGCAATGATGGGGACCAGATCAATATTTCATATGTATACAAATCTGCGCCGGGCACCCATGATAACCGCAATCATGGGAAACTGTTTCGGTGTTCCCATGTGGCAGGCGTGTGCCGCCGATTTTGTCGTCCAGGTCAAAGGGAGCACACTTTCCGTATCCGGAGCACGGGCTTTGCAAAAAATCATCGCTGCAAACTATAGCGATGAAGAAATGGGTGGCTGGCAGATCCATGCCGAACACACCGGGATAACCGACCGGACAGCCGAAGACGAAGAGGATTGTTTCAGAATTATCAGAGAATTTCTGGATTATATGCCACCCAACAATAGGGAATTACCCTCTAAACATCCTGTTCCGGAAAATTCCGGCAGAAACATGGATAAAATCCTGAACATCCTGCCGGAAAAACGGACCCGGGCCTACAACATGTACAAAATAATCCAGAGTATTGTTGACAGTGGAACGATTTTTGACCTCAAGCCATTATTCGGCAAAACAATCATCACCTGTCTTACTCGCATACATGGACGAACTGTTGGTATTGTCGCCAATCAACCCATGGTCAACGGCGGTGCTATGGGAACAGACGCACTTGAAAAAATGACCGGTTTCCTGTGCCTTTGTGATTCATACAACATTCCGTTACTTTTCTTGCATGATTCTCCGGGATTTCTCGTTGGCAAGGAGGCTGAACTCAAAAAGGTGGGGGCTAAGGTAACCAATGCCATGGATGCCCTCTCACAGGTAACTGTGCCGAAAATTTCGATTATTATTCGAAAAAGTTATGGGCAAGGCATGTTCAGCCTGTGCGGTCCTAGCGCCGGCCCTGATTTTTTAGTGGCCTGGCCGAGCGCTGAAATCAGTTTTCTAGACCCGGTTGTCGCTGCCGACGTCGCCTATGGATCGTTGCCAGACGAGGAATACCAGAAGTTGAAAAATCAGATGATACAAAAAGCCAGCCCGGGACCTGCAGCCGGAAGATTCTTTCTGCAAGATATAATCGATCCCCGAGAAACCCGCAATTACCTGATAAATATTCTCGATATCATCGCCGATTGTGAGGGGGGTGGTGTTGGAAAACATTTGCTGGCCAACTGGCCGAAGCAATTTTGATGTGTTGATTTTCAACAAGAACAAACAAGAGGAGTGCTTGAATAATGAGGATTGAAATAGCTGCACCGATGCCGGGGACTGTTGCTGAAATTTTAGTAGATATCGGCGATAAGGTTGAAATAGACGATGAACTCGTTGTTATTGAAGCCATGAAAATGGAAATCCCTGTATGCTCGACAACCAAGGGAACCATATATGATATCAGGGTAAAGCTAAAAGATAAAATCGAGACAGATCAGGTTTTGGTCGTTCTTGAATAGCGCCATGTTGGCATTGAGGATACAGGCACCTCCCCAGCATAAAAATCCATTACCATTTAAAATACCCTGGTGCTTGTACAAAGGAAAGAAAATCCAATAATATAAAAAGTTCCTTAATCCTGCATTCAACCACACTACAGGTATTTATGCCCCGGTCCGACCCTTGGGTGCGCTCCCGGACCAAAATCACAGGTAAAAAACCTGAAAAGAAACTGATTTTTGTTTCGATCATGTGCTGTTGCAACAGATTGCGCATTACTTCAAGCTGCGTCTGATAGAGCGGATTGCCGTCCAGGTTATCATGCCGTCATTATTCATCAACTGATCGCCTTGTTCACTTCACATCTTTGTCTTAGGAATCAGTTTTTTGCCAAAAACGATCTTCATACAGTCATCTACCTCGCGCCAAAATGGGAGATGTTTCCTCTCCAAAAGTGAAAATCCTTGTTTTTCATAAAATGGGATGGATTTATAATTATGATTTGTGGTTTCGAGAAAAACACCGGGAACACCCAGAGCGGAAAATTTTTGTTCAAACATGGACATCAGACTGGAGCCGATACCCATACGCTGATATTCAGGCAAAATATCGATGTGCAGGTGAGCCGGATAGCTATCTCCTGCTCCGTTGTCCTCATCGAGCAGGCCTCTTGTGTACCAGCCCATCACCTCTTTGAATGATTCCCGATATTTCCAGATGGTGACAAAAAGCATGCGGCAGATTATCCGCCACAGCATTTTCCTGAAAAATTCCTTTTGCCATTTTCCAGTATCGAGGCTCCCCTGAATGTACCCGACTACCCTCTTACTGCGGGTATCTTCAGCCACGAAACAGTTCTGCGTTTCATACCACACGTAATAAAGGCAGAAGATCAACCCGAAGAGCTTGCGATCATTAAAGCGCCCGGTCCCACGAAGGTCTTCGCCCATAAAACCGGTCCGGTGGCAAACATCCATAATGTCCCGCCAGTCATCCCTGCGGCACTGCCGGAATACAATATGCTGCATCGAGTTTATTCCTCCTGTCCGGGTAATACATATGCACAACAAATGTTGGACTTGCCCGCAAAAAGCAACCAATCCTTGTCATTATAATGGAGAAGATCGGGAAAAAAGACAAGCCACGGGTGGAAAAAGCAGATCGTGCACCCATTCACAGCAAATTTGTGTTTACCTGAAAAACACCCGGCATAGTTCATTCACAAATTATTCCAAAGCAACCGTTGGATTTTGTAGTATTTCTACATTCCACTTCTGCAATCATTAGTGCTTGAGATACATCACATAAAAACAAACGCATACTTCCAATAGGATCGGCTGACGGTTTTAGCAGATTCTAATATAATTAATCATTTATTATTTCATAGCATTGAAAGCATTCTATTGCTTCGATGGCTGAAGACATTCTTCATCAGCACGTACCTGCCTCATATTTATTATTGACAACAGCTTTTATCTTATGATGTAGTTTTACTACAATATTATTTGAAATTGATTGTACAATGTAATCGGTTAAATAAGCTTCGTTATGGGCAAAACCCTGATGAACATCAGATCCATAAAGGATCGCCTGCGGAACTCGGAAAAAAAAGTCGCCGAGTATGTCCTTAGCCACCCGGATAAGGTTATCAGGAGTTCCATCACCGATGTGGCCGAAGAAGCTGCTACCAGCGAGCCGACCGTAATTCGCTTCTGCAGAAGCATGGGCCTGCGAGGCTTCATGGACCTCAAGCTCAAGTTGGCCCGTGACCTGCCATCGAGTAAATACATCCACGAAAATGTCAGCGAAGATGACAGCCTGCCGGAAATATTCAACAAACTGTTCAATTCAAGCAGAGAGTCCATCAGCAATACCATGAGATCGCTGGATCTCAAACTCATGGAGCAGGCTTGTGATGCACTGGCAAAAGCCAGGCGAATCGAGTTCTACGGGGTGGGCGGTTCCGGCGTTGTCGCCCGTGATGCCTATCATAAATTTTTCCGCCTGGGCATAGCCTGCAGTGTGTATGACGATCCACACATGCAGGTCATGTCCGCCGCCCTGCTTGGCGAGCAAGACGTGGTGGTTACCATATCCCACTCCGGCTCCACCAGGGACATTCTCGAGAGTATTGCCATTGCAAAGAACAAGGGAGCGACCATTATAGGTATCGTCGGTGAACATAAAAGTCCAATGGCAAAACTCTGCGATATCACCCTATCAGTAAATATCCAAGAAGCAGCCCTGCGGTTTGCACCTATGGCATCCCGCCTTGTTCAACTGGTGGTGATCGATGTTCTGTTTGTTTCGGTCGCAATGAAGGGTTTTGACAAATTCAAGGAGCGCCTCGATGATGTCAAACACTCCCTGGTGGATAAAAGATATTAGCATGGCATTAGTTGGCATGCAGGCTAAATGCAGGATGTGATCGAGCAATGAATAAAAACAAGATTCTAGACAAACTGGCCGACATCGGTATCGTCCCGGTGGTAAGAGCCCCTTCGCTCGAGAATGCCCTTGGAGCGGTTGATGCCCTGGCACGCGGCGGAATTCCGGTTGCCGAGATCACAATGACCGTACCTGACGCGATCAGTGTGATCAAAAGACTTAAAGCCGAACACACAGATGAGCTGACAATCGGAGCGGGTACTGTCACAAATGTCTCCATGTGCAAGGCAGCCATCGAGGCGGGTGCCGTTTTTATTGTGACCCCGAGCGTCAACCTTGAGATTATCGAATATTGCAAAAACACTGGCATCTGTGTTGTCGGTGGAGCGTTGAGCCCGACCGAGATTCTTGCTGTCTGGAACGTGGGCGCGAATGCCGTCAAGGTCTTCCCGGCCCAGGCCGTGGGAGGCCCCGGCTATATCAAGGCAATTCATGCTCCTCTGCCCCGGATTCCACTGGTTCCGACCGGGGGCGTATACCTGGAAAACGTGGCCGAATACCTGAAGGCCGGCGCCCTGTTTGTGTGTGCCGGGACTGACCTTGTGAATAAAAATGCCCTTTCAACGGGTGATCTGGAAGCCATTTCCCGGCGGGCTCAGCAGTATATCCAGGAGGTAAAAAAAGCGCGATAAAACAATAAT
>JAFGIF010000277.1 GCA_016929755.1 Deltaproteobacteria bacterium
CGTCATGCAGAATATTGCCGCGGAAAACAACCTGCCGGAGACCGCATTCATAATACCGCAAGACAATGAGTATACCATCAGATGGTTTACGCCGGAGATTGAAATCGACCTGTGCGGACATGCCACCCTGGCCAGCGGCCATGTTATCTTTAATTACGTGGATACCGGTCGTGACAAAGTCAGGTTCGAATCCATAAGCGGGCCGCTTGGAGTCAGCCTGAGAGAGGATCTACTGGTCATGGATTTTCCATCCCGCATGCCCGAAGCCTGCCCCACGCCCCAGGCCCTGATCGACGGACTAGGTATTGAGCCAAAAGAAGTGCATCTTTCGCGCGACTATCTGGCGTTATTGGAAAACGAAGAACAGATCAGATCATTATCTCCTGACATGGAGAGATTGAACACCCTGGACTGCCTGGGAATAATTGTAACCGCTCCGGGAGACCAGGTCGACTTTGTCTCGCGCTTTTTCGCTCCGCGCGCCGGGATTGTCGAAGACCCGGTTACGGGCTCGGCCCACTCCACACTGATACCATTCTGGGCCAAACGCAGCGGCAAGACAAAACTGCACGCTCTGCAGCTATCCAAACGCGGCGGTGAACTTTTCTGCGAACACCTGGGTGAGCGAGTGGCCATTGGTGGACGGGCAGCCACCTATCTTAGCGGCACTATCATGGTATAGATATCATATGAATTCACTGCTATAGTAACGCCTTGGTTTCTATATGGTTTTGAAATCTTCCTTCAAGGAGGACAGTATATGATTAATTACATGATTGTTCTGGCGGCTCTATTGCTGTTGATCGCTTTGCTGTACAATGAAAAACGTGAAAGCGTAAAAGGCATCCTCGCAACAAAGCCCTTTCTGTCCGCACTCTTTATTATCGCGGCCTTGATTCAACCGCATCCGGTTCCCGCATATTATCATTTCATCCTGACAGGCCTGCTGTTGTGCATGGCAGGCGACATTTGTCTGGCATTCACTTCAAGAAAAATGTTCATGGCGGGCCTGGTCTCATTTCTGCTGGGTCATGTACTCTACATCGTAACCTTTTTTACCACGGCCAAAATCGGAACCTGGACATGGGTGGCGCTTTTATTGAGCCTGGTCTTTAGCGCGATTGTATATGCCCGCCTGAAGCCGCACCTGGGAACCATGAAAGCCCCGGTCATCGCTTATATCCTGATCATCACAATCATGGTCATAGGCGCCGCAACAGTATTAGGGGATGCCGGGCTTGCCATCTCAGGACGAATCATGGTCTTTATCGGCGCAGTGAGTTTCTATGTGTCCGACATATTCGTAGCCAAGCACCGTTTCGTAGCCAGAGAATTCGTCAACCGGGCGGCAGGTCTGCCGCTGTATAACCTGGGCCAATTCCTGCTGGCTTTTTCCGTGGGTGCTCTGAGTCTTGTTCCATGATAAAAATAGTCGTATTGCAAGAAACAATATGAATGTATAACAAGATACCAGAGGTAAACAAAAGATGAATGAAAAATGGAAAAGAAGGCTGGTACAGTTCTTCAAGGGCTGGATGTTCTGCCTTCTGGTGGCATTTGTCATAGCGGCTTCCTTTAAATCGGCCATTGCCGATTGGAACGACGTACCCACAGGCTCTATGAAACCAACGATCCTCGAAGGCGACAGGGTATTTATCAATAAACTGGCCTACGACCTGAAGGTGCCCTGCACTACCCGGCATCTGGCAAAATGGGCCGACCCCGGGCGTGGTGATATTGTGGTCTTCAATTCTCCGGCAGATGGAAAACGGCTTGTCAAACGCGTGGTAGGCATGCCGGGCGATGTGATTGCCATGCATAACAATAAACTCTATATTAATGGAGAGCCTGTCTCCTACCAGGCCCTGGAGCACGAAACAATTGAAGGCTTCGATTCGGAAAAATCTTCACGGTATGTCTTGTTCCTTGAGAATCTGGAAAACAAATCCCACCCGGTGGCATTTATTCCTCTGATGCCTGCAATGCGCTCATTCGGCCCGCTGAATGTACCTGTTGGGCAGTATTTCATGATGGGTGACAACCGCGACAACAGTGCGGATTCACGCTTCTTTGGCTTTGTATCAAGAAAGCAGATCAGAGGGCGTGTACTGGCCGTAGTGATATCACGCGATAAAAGTTTCCTGCATCCGCGCTGGCAACGCTTCTTCTTCAAACTTTCATGATAAAGATGTTTTTTTTAAGACCGGCAAAAAAATATTATTTCGTCAACCATACAAAAACTATCCCGCTGAATATCTGTAAAATAAACGAAACTTTAATCCCTTGGGAAAGGAGTTTTTAAGATGGACACATCACGATTGGTTCAAGAGAGGGTGCACAAATACTATTGGGAACACGATTATAACTGCACTACCACAACTTTGCTGATTCTGGCTGAATACTTCGGTATCAGAATAGAACCCCAAGCGTATGACGCAGCCCTTGGTATGCATGGTGCCGGAGAATATGGAGCCCAGTGCGGCCTGGTGGAAGGCGGACTGATGTTTCTGGGAATAGCAGGGCGCAAAATCGGGATAGCGGACGATGCAATCATCAATGCCTGCCGGGATTTTGCCGAAGAATTCGAAGATCGGTTCGGGAGTCTGCTCTGCAGGATTCTCAGACCGGAAGGCTTTCGGCCGGAAAATCCGCCTCATATCTGCGAGGATCTCACCTGCAGGGCCATCCGCTTTGATATCGAATTTTTCTCAGGCATTATTGCTCGTTCCGAACACAATAAATCAATGGCATGATATACCAATACCTGCTGGTTGAAACACGCCACTTCCTCAAAACATCAACTGAAAGGAGTGGAATATGATCAAGGCGGTCCTTTGGGACAATGATGGGGTGCTGGTCGATACTGAACACCTTTATTTTCTGGCCACACGTGAGGTCATGCTCACCATTGGTGTGGAAATTACCGAGGAAATATATCGCAATATCTTTTTGAAAGAAGGAATAGGGCCATGGCATTTCGCAAGAGAAAAAGGGCTGGGGGAAAATGAAATAGATAATCTAAAAAAACGACGCAACCAGGTCTATACCGGACTGCTCAGCGGCAAAAACTACGCAATCGAAGGCGCAGAAGATACACTGATGAAGCTTAAACCACATTATATTATAGGTGTTGTGACAAGTGCCCGTAGAGAACATTTCGAAATGGTACACAAGGTTACCGATTTTCTGAAATATTTTGATTTCGTACTCACCATTGAAGATTACGAAAAATCCAAACCAGACCCGCAGCCGTATCTGGAGGCCCTCAAGAAATCAGGTGTTGCCTCCCATGAAGCACTTGTAATTGAAGACTCGCAGCGCGGATTGACTTCCGCCAAAGCTGCCGGCCTCACATGCTGGGTAATTCCAACCGGTTTGACTATGGTAAGTGATTTTTCCAGGGCAGACAAAATCTTGAGCAATATACATGAAGTTGCCTCATTGTTGCTCGCAAAATAGAGTATCCTGCATTAAAATAAGGTGTGTTTTTTTCTCTAAGGTGGCATGATGATCAAATGCGATAAACATACACACAAAGATAATGACGGTCAAAAAACAAAAACACAGGAGGATTTGCAACTATGTTTGAAACCATTCTTATGGAAAAGCGCGATCTGATAGGCACCATTACTTTGAACCGGCCCAAGCAGTTCAATACATTCAGTTCCGAGTTGGCTGAAGAATTAAATCAAGCCCTGCTCCAATGTGAAGCAGACGAAGATGTTCGCGTTGTAGTTGTAAAAGGTGCGGGAAAGGCCTTTTCGACCGGTATCGATGTATCTGAATTCTATGAGAAAACTCCGGCCCAGTACCAGGAATGGATCAAACTCATGGATTCGATGCATTTTACCATAGCCTCCATGAAAAAACCGGTTATAGCCATGGTGCACGGTTACGCCGTCGCAAACGGGGCCGGCCTTCTGGCAGCAGCGGATTTTGCAATCGCAGCCGAAAATGCCAAGATAGGCACCACAGCTATTAATGTAGGCCTTTTATGCTCCGGCCCGATCATCCCGATCAACTACGGCCTGAGCAAGAAAAAGACCCTGGAATTACTCTTGAGCGGCGATATGATCGATGCCGCGCAAGCCGAGAGCCTTGGTCTGATAAACAAAGTAGTGCCACCTGAAAAACTCGCGGAAGAAACATATGCATTCGCACGTAAACTTATCAGCAAAAGCCCTGTGGCCCTTGCAATGGGTAAGTCTTTTTATTACAAAATGATAGACATGCCTTTTAATCAGAAATTTGCATACAGCAGCGAAGTATTATCTGAACTCTGCACAACCGAAGACGCACGCGAAGGCATTGATGCTTTTCTCGAAAAACGCAAACCAGACTGGAAGGGAAAATAATATTTGCGTCAAACCATCTCTGAACTGGTTTTGATTATCGAAGACAGTATCGGCAAGACCGTGCAATCCTATCTGCCACGATCCCGCAATGTCGAGGATTATCAATTCAAACGACTCCCACACTATTTCCCGGCAGATCTTTTAAAAAACACACACGTCGCTGTTGTCGATACGATTCCCGTTCCACAAATCGACGATCCCGGGATTGAAAGCCTGATTGATTTCAATTCGTTCTATATCACCGGCATCACATATAATACCATCTACTTTATCAAACGCGGTCATGAACTCAGTGAATCCCTGCACTTCCATGAACTCATCCACGTCATTCAGTGGCAATATCTGGGAGCAAGAGAGTTTCTTACTCGATATCTGACAAATCTGCTTACTTCCGGCTACCGGCATAACCCGTATGAAGAGATAGC
>JAFGIF010000278.1 GCA_016929755.1 Deltaproteobacteria bacterium
AGCAACATCATTAAGTCTCAATGTGGTCATTCAGCATCTTCTGGGAAGCGCTCTGGGGCCTATTTTTGTAGGGATACTTTCGGACAGATTTGATATAGGTACAGCCCTTAGTTTTCTGCCCCTGTTTTTATGCCTGGCTGCGGTATTGTTTATAATCGGTTCATTCTCCTATGAAAGCGATTTCAACAAGGCTGAAAAGGTTGCCATACAAATAGAAGAATAGCAGCACCTTGTTTTCACTATTCAGTAAGATATTCACCAAGCAGAATATCATTCAGCTGTCGGCGGTTTATTTTTCTGTATCTCTGTCGGAAAAAATATGTTGCATAAATCATTAACTCAATCGGGATATTTTTATATTCCAATCGTTTCATTTATGGTTGTGATACCATAGTATGGTTCTATGACCTTAAGGCTTACGGCGATGGCGGCAGGCCGGATCTATTCTCGTGTATGAATAAATACAACCATATAACAATAAGTTAGAAGTATTTATAATTGATAAACATGGTTTGGCACATCTTTCGCTATTATACAGACTGAAAAACATCAGGAGGAAAAAAATGGATAAGAAATGCATGGTTTGTAATAAGAATGAGGCAATTGACGAGTGTTTTGGTTGTGGTGTTGCTTTGTGCAATGACTGTCGGCAGCTTGAGATCTGGGGGGGCGGAGCGGAAGACTTGAGTGTAAAGTATTTCTGCCCGGTTTGCAAAGAAGATCCGGAAATCAACCCATGGGGGGCGTATGACAATGTATCCCAAGCCGATAACATCGTCCACCAAATTAATGCAGCATAAGAGTGGAAAGCTTGCAGGAAATATATCGCAACTATAGAAAACCCACTATTATGACAGGGTTGTCCAGGCTTCTTAGAAGGAATCGGGCATTGGAAATATTTGCTTATATCTACGGAAGGAATTTTTCTCCTATAAGTCTGCAACGAAGCCCGGACAACCCTGTGTAGTTAACTTTACCGATAGAATCAACAAAACGAAAATATTAGATATGCCGGAAAACTGAAAGTATCGACGCAGTCGTTGACATCCGTTTCTTCCGGCTCATTTTTTGGTAATAAATCCTTTTTATTCAATATCGGAAAAAAGAAGCTCTATTCCTTTTAGTTTCCTTTAACTTAAAATAAATTGATTAAAAGCAACTTTTTTTTATAAAATTCTGTTCAAATGGATGATTCTAAAAAAAGGTTGTATTTTCAGAACGTTTAGAGTAATATCGATTTTCAGAAAAGAAAATTGAAATATTGTTGTTTATCACCTAGCCACCTAGAATAATGCCATCTATTAGTAATTTATTGCTGGGAATATTTTTGAACTGTAGTTGTTGTTTCGAAAAAGGGGGCAGGGCGTTTATATCGAATAGTTTCAGAGAAATAACTGCATGTAAAAATTGCATCTTAGGGATATGCCAGCTTAATGCAGAATCGACGTGATCGATTATCGTAAAACATGAAATATAACAAAATCATGAACATCTGAAATGTTGTTTGTAATTTATGCAAATATCGAGAGTGATTCGCACCACTGATCATTTTTCTAAACACCAAGATAAAAATGTAATTTAATAGGAGGGTATGATTATGGAGCACATAAAATTACATTCGTTCGAAGATTTAAAGGAATACAAGTCGAAGATCCTTCATTCAAAAAAGCATGCGATGCCGACAGTGCTGGTATGCGGAGGTACTCCCTGTCTGGCAAAAGGCAGCAGGGACGTACTTGAGGCGTTCTCCTTGGAGTTTACCAAACAAGGGCTTGCATATGATGTTGCAATGGAGGTTAAAACAACCGGATGCCAGGGTTTCTGCAGCAAAGGGCCATTGGTTACTATTGCCGATAAAGGGATCGTTTATATGGAAATAACCCCTGAGCATGTGCCCGAAATTGTTGAAAAAACCTTGATTCACGGCGAGTTAATAGAAAGACTCGGATATAGAGATCCACTCACAGATCGAATGGTTGCTGAATTTGATAAGATACCATTCTACGCACATCAAAAGAAACTGGTTTTGCGAGATGTGGGACGGATAGATCCTGATTCCATAGATGATTATCTCATCCATGAAGGGTATTCAGCCCTTTGTAAAGCCTTTGGTATGAATGCTGCGGAAATTATAGATATGATCGAAGCGTCAGGCCTTCGTGGCCGGGGTGGAGGAGGTTTTTCAACCGGAAGGAAGTGGAGGACCTGCAGCTCAATCGAGAGCGATATACGCTATGTAATCTGCAATGGTGATGAGGGAGATCCAGGGGCATTCATGGATAGGTCGATAATGGAAGGCAATCCCCATGCCGTAATCGAAGGCATGATTATCGGTGCTTATGCAATTGGGTCTCAATACGGGTATATGTACATCAGAGATGAGTATCCTCTCGCAGTAGACAACATGAAAAAGGCCGTTGAGGTCGCACGCGAGTATGGGTTTCTCGGGAAAAATATTCTTAATTCAGGTTTTGATTTCGATATAAAAATTACTCGGGGGGGGCGGCGCTTTTGTATGCGGAGAATCTTCCGCACTGATGAAGTCCATAGAAGGCAAGGTAGGAGAGCCACGGGCAAAATATATCAGATCTGTTGAAAGAGGGCTTTACAACAAGCCGACTGTTCTTAACAATGTGGAAACCTGGACAAATGTTCCTTTGATTATTCTCAATGGTGATGGCTGGTACAATCAAGTGGGGACTGAGGCATCTGCCGGAACAAAGGTGTTTTCACTGGCCGGCAAAGTGGTCAATACCGGCCTGGTTGAGGTTCCCATGGGAATAACCATCAAAGAATTTGTGGAAGAAATCGGAGGGGGAATTCCCGACGGGAGAACTTTTAAAGCTGTGCAGACGGGCGGTCCTTCAGGGGGCTGCATACCCGCTTCTCTGCAGGATCTTTCCATTGATTTCGACAGTCTTACGCAGGCAGGTTCGATGATGGGCTCCGGTGGTATAATCGTAATGGACGAGGATTCCTGTATGGTTGACGTGGCCAAGTACTTTGTGTCTTTTTTGGCAGAGGAATGCTGCGGCAAGTGTTCGCCTTGCAGGGACGGGATTCCAAGGATGAAGCGTATCCTGAAAGATATAACCGAAGGAAGAGGCCAGGATGGTGATATCGAGCAACTGGAAGAGATATGTGAAATGTTGAAGCATGCTGCCTTGTGTGGCATGGGTACGTCTGCGCCCAACCCCGTTCTTTCAACTATTCGATATTTCAGGGAAGAATACGAAGCACATATCAGGGATAAAAAATGTCCTGCCGGAGTATGCAAGGCGCTTATTACCTATAGTATCGATCCGGAAGCCTGTAACGGATGCACTGCCTGTGCGAAGCGTTGCCCACAGCAATGTATATCCGGTGAGCCAAAACAACTTCATATAATCGACA